>JAZNFD010000044.1:0-10737 GCA_045588975.1 Acutalibacteraceae bacterium
ACTTGGTTTGTTGTTTTATGTAGGTTTATTATGGCGTGGTTCGGTTTACTCGGATTTATCCTTTTTCCACCTGCCCGATAAAAAGAAAATAAGACCTATAACCATAGGCATATAGCCTGCCAGGGCATCGCCGTACCAGAAACCCTGACAGCCCATTCCGACCGCAAAGCCAAGCAGAGCCGAGATGCCGATACGGCTTATTAAACCGTCAATGATGGCAACGGCAAAGTTCAGTTTGGCATTGCCCGAACCGTTCATAAGGGAAAAGCTTACGGAACGGGTTGAAGAACCGTACATATTGAGAATTGCAGGAAGAACAACTATGGATGCTATGGCAAGCACCTCTTCGTCGCCCGTGAACATTCTGAAGATAGGCTCGGAGAAGAAAAACAATGCAACAGCAAGAACAGTGGAGATAAGAACGCTGCTGTATAAAACAACTTTCATAATTTTGGGCACACGGTCATATTTTTTGGCACCAAGGCTCTGACCAACCATTGTGCTGCCGGCGGTGGTGAATGACTGAGAAACAATACCGATCATCATGTTGATTTTGTTGTAAAGTCCCGAGAGTGGCGAAAAAACAACACCGTAAAGATTGAACCACGACGTAAGAACGATCTTCGAAAAGTTGATGGCTGCAGATTGGATTGCCATAGGTACACCGAGAGCCACCAGCTTTTTGAATGCCTGACGGTCAATCTTGAAGGAATCAGTTTTGAAGTCGAATCCGAAGCTTTCTTTTTTAAAAAATAAATATGTAAGTGCAATAACGAAGCTTAATCCCTGCGAAATTACGGTTGCTAACGCTGCACCGAAAACCTCCATTTTTAAGCCTGCAACAAAAACCAGGTCGAGCACTATGTTAACTACTGCGGCAATGGCAATGAACACAAACGGTCGGCGGCTGTCACCCATACCGCGAAGAATTGCGCTTACGATATTATAACCGTAAATGAAGAACAACCCGAAAATACAGGTAACTGTATAGTCCATCGTGAAAGCGTAGGATTCAATAGGTGTGTTGAGTAAATCAAGCATTAAGCTTCGGATGAAATAACAACCGACGGAAATAACAACCGATATGCCCAGAAGGAAGGTGAACATAGTACCTATTGTCTTTCGGACTGCATCCATACGCTTTGCGCCAACATCCTGTGAGATGATAACCTGTCCTGCAGACGAGAAGCCCATAGCTACGAAGGTCAGCAGATGCAGAACATCGCCGCCGATAGAAACGGCTGACATACCCTCACCGCCGATATACTGACCGACAACGATCATATCAACAATATTATATATTGCCTGAAGTGCGTTTGAAACAAACAACGGAAATGCGAATTTGAGCAGCATTTTTGTAACACTGCCGTTTGTAAGGTCCGTGACCATAGTTGATTTTTGTTTGGACATATGCTTTCCTCTTTTTTATATAAACACTGAATTGTTGTGCTAATTATATCATAAACACCACAAAACACAACCTGAATTTTTATATTGATTATGCTTATATATAACTGTATAATGTTATTAATTAGAATTGGGAGTTGATATCATGGCAAAGATTACAACGGTAAAAACACACGCAAGCGGTATTGCTCTGGGCGGTATCGGTGCCGGCAGTGTCGAGCTTTTGCCTGACGGCGAGTTTCACTTCTGGCAGATAGCCAATCCGCCGAGGCTTACACGGGTATGCTTTGAAGATAAGGTTGATGACGGCGAGGGCAGTACGGGTGCTCTTTCTTTTTACGTGCGTGAAAAGAGGGGCAACAATGCTCCCGTTGTGCGAAAGCTCGGTATGAAAACCGATGCCGACGATTTTTCGTACAGAATGTTCGCCTGGAATAAGCCGGTGGAAAGAATTGATTTTGACGGCAGATTTCCGATGTGTGACCTTGACTATACCGACAGCGCACTTTCATGTAAACTGAGCCTGCGTGCGGTTTCTCCCTTTGTCCCTTTTAACTCCGATATTTCATCCACTCCCGGCTTTTATATGGATTTCACTGCAGAAAATCCCACGGACAGCGATATTGAAATCAGTCTTTTAGGTACGCTTGTGCCTGACTTTGCAAATAAAGACGAGGGTAACGTAAACTCTCTTCACACCTCAGGTAACGGTTATGCCGTACATATTGGGCCTGCAAGCAAATCAGATTCTCCTTGCTGCGGAGACGTATGCCTTTCCGTAAGCGGTGACGGTAATAAATCCTATATCACGGCAGATTACTACCGCTTTATGAAGGAATTTATAGCCGATTCAAAACTGGGTGTAACGCAGGAATCAGTTCTGTTCGGTTTCAGAGAAAAGGGCAGTCTTCCCGATACCGACATCGGAACAAAACCCGAACCCTTGCCCGAGGATTTAACTTCATTAAGTGATGCTGAGCTTGATACCCTTTGCGAGGAATTCAAGAAGTATCCCTATGTTGCTTCCATTCTCAGCCGGATTTTATACTGCAAGCCCGACTTTTTGGATTCAAGAGAGAATAAAATCTTCTTCCTTGACAACTGCTACAACCGCAATGAGAGAAGAGGCAAGGATTTCGGCGGCTGTGCTCTTTGCTCTGCGGTAACTCTTAAACCCGGTGAAAAGAAAAACATCCGCTTTATTCTCACCTGGTATTTTCCGAATCTAACGGCAAAGGACGGCGAAATGCTCGGTCATTATTATGAGAATCTTTATAAAAACTCTCTGGACGCAAACAGATTTCTTGAAGAAGGCTATAACAGCATTTTTAAATCCGCCACCGCTTTCTCCGAACTTCTTTACTCAACCGATTTACCTTCAATCTATCCCGATGCGTGGTCGTCCAATCTTTCACCCCTGATAAAATGCTCCGTTTATCATAAAAACGGAAAATTCGGTTTGTGGGAGGGACTTGGCTACTGCGGACTTCATACTACTGATATAACCTACCACGCATCTTTTTCACTTATCAGCCTTTTCCCCGACTTGCAGAAAAAGCAGATGAAAATGGGGGCTGAGTACCAACGGAAGGACGGCAGAGTACATCACTCCTTCAAGCCCGATATGAAATGCTCGGACAACGGTTTTGCCCGTGTCGATATAAATATGCAGTTTGTTCTGATGGTGCTTCGTGACTACCTCTTTACGGGTGATAAGGATTATCTTTTATCGCTTTGGGACAATGTAAAAAAAGCGATGGATTCCACGGGATTGCTCGACACGGATAACGACGGTCTGCCCGATTACGATACCAAGCGTAACACCTATGACGCCTGGAATTTCTCGGGAACACCCGTATATATTTCTGTCCTTTGGCTGGCTGCTCTGAAAGCTGCTGTGCTCATTGCCGACAGAGTCGGTGATAAATCCCGCTCTGACCAATGGAGCAACATACTTCTTAACGGCAAAAAAGCTCTTGAAGAAAAGCTATGGAACGGCGAGTATTATAACCTCTGGAGAAACAACGACGCAACTGACGAATCACTTATGACAGACCAGCTTGACGGCGAATGGTTCCTGCGAATGATTGGTCTTGACGGCAATCTGCCCGATGAGAGAGTCCGTTCGGTAATTGAATTTATTTTCAAAAATAATTTTGATAATGAGCAGGGACTTGTCAACGCTACCGTACCCGAAAACAGATGGACAAGCATCGATACGTACAACAACTGTCAGACTATCGCCGTGTGGACAGGTATAGGTTATGCGTTCTCTGCTCTTGCACTTGCTGTCGGAGAGACCGAAATATCAGACACCGTAGTTGATTCAATTCACAGCAATCAGTTAAGGCTCGGTCACTTCTGGGACCATTGGGAATGCGGACACCACTACACCAGACCTATGTCGAGCTGGAGTACACTTTTAGCTGCATCGGGACTTAAAATCGACTATGAGAACAAAAAGCTGAGCTTCAAGCCGATATGTAAAAATATTACTTTCCCCCTTGTCATACCCGATGTGCTTGCAAAAGTTACGTTTACCGACGGTAAACTCAGCATCGAAAGTATTCAGGGTAATCTCGGCGACTGGGAAATAATTACAGAATAATCTTTATAATGCAGTGTAATTATTTTTCATAACAAACTCAGGTGCAACGGGATTTTGTGTTTTGTGCGAGTTATAAAAATGCGAAAAAATCAGCACCGTTTGTTTTTGCAACAGTTAAAATAAAAACAGAACTCATATATAATTCTAATCGGAACAATAGCAAGGAGAAATAACTGATATGAAATATCTGTTTTGTTATTTCGTGGGGAATATGCCCGAAGAAGAATCGGTGCATTTTGCCGTATCGTCTGACGGCTACAATTTTGAAGCACTCAATAAAAACGAACCTGTAATCAAGCAGACACTCGGCAAAAAATGCTGCCGTGACCCTTTTATTTTCCGTGATGAAAACAATGTTTTTCATATCATTGCCACGGATATGTGCAGTAATGACGGCTGGAACAGCAATAACTCGATGGTTGTTTGGGACAGCGAGGATCTTATCAATTGGAAAAATGAAAGAATAATTGATTTTTCAGAGTTTGAAAGTACAAAGAACGCCGACAGAGTGTGGGCACCCGAAGCGATTTTTGATAAGAAAAAAGGCGAATATATGATTTATTGGACTCATAATAACGCCGATGACGACCTCGACACAATAACTTGGTATGCTTACACAAGGGATTTTGCAACTCTCACCACAGAGCCGAAGGTTTTGTTCAGACCCAAAAGCGGAATGTGCGGGATTGATGCGGATATTATCGAAAATGACGGCAGGTATTATCTCTATCAGGCAGACGGCGAAAAGGAAGCGATATGCTATGCTGTGTCTGACAATGCCGACGGTCCGTACTATGAACCCGATGATAATAAAGTTTCTGTTGCAACTGTTGCTCTGGAGGGGAACTGCATTTATAAAATTGACGGCACAGACAAATACATTATGATAGCAGACCAATTCAGAAACGGCGGATATTTTATGCAGGAAACAACCGATATGATTCACTTCAGAAAGGTCGAAGAAAGCAATTTTTCTCTCAATCATCTGAGTCCCCGTCACGGCTCAATGCTTCATATAACCGATGAGGAATATGAGAGATTGATTTCTGTGTATAAATAATCAAAACCACCTCAATCGATGCAGAAAGCACCGACAAGAGGTGGTTTGATGTTTTTTTGAGGATAGTTTATTATTTTGATATTCTTTCTTTTCTTAATATCTCTCCGTTGCTGTCAGTAAAAATCACTTCAATTCTGTCATCATTAAAAACATATCCGCAGCCTGCAAAATATACGGGCTTTTTCTTTTTGATTGTGCTACCGATTACAACGGGGCAAACGCTGCCGTTGTTATTCCATTCGCTGTTATCGGGATAATAAACGTTAAGCTCGTGAGCATGACCGCAAATCATAATTTCGGGTTTTACATTCTCTCTGAGAAGCTCAGACCATTCGGCAAAAATATCCTGCTCAATGTCAAACGGAGGAGTATATCTGTGAACAAAGGCATTGTGGGAGATAACAAGCTTATGCTTAACTCCCTCCGCTTCATATTCATTCTCTTTATTTTCAATTATGCTCTTAAGAAATTCTGTCTGGCGTTCCCTGAAAACATGGCAGGCAACGGTGAAACCGTATTCAGGGTGGTCGTCGTTCTTGTCTTCACCGCAATCAAGAAGAACTCCCCATATATTTCCGATGCAAAAACTGTAATATGTATTACCAAGATATGTGGGTGTATAATCGGCAAACTTCTCTGCAAAATTACCCCTTAAATCGTGGTTGCCTCTTGAGAAGACGGTGGGCTTTTCACCTTTGGTTAATCGTGAACATATTTCATATATGTTCATAAATTTTGAGGGATTACTGCTGTCTTCAATAACATCACCGTTCAGAATCAGAAAATCGATGTTACCGAAAGCTTCGGCAGCTTTTATCGGCTCGGTGATATTGTTATGAGCATCGGCGATATGATAAGCCCGGATATTGTTTTCGGGTACGGGATAAAATTTATATGTTTTTTCGATCACTTTTTTTGTTTTGGAAAAATATGCTTTTCTTATGATTATAGGGCGGATGCAGACTGTATATTCTTTTGCATTATCAAGTTCATTAACAGGCACTTCAACCTTGTGTATCTTATTTCTTGAACACATAATGCCGTTGGATTCATCATAATAACATTTATCGCCGACCTTAACAAAGAAAAAGCAGGCTTTTTCACAAGGCATCATAATCTGATAATATTTATTCACCGCAAAAACCGCAGGATTATGTTTAAAATACTTGTTCATATAAGATTCTCCATCCGATTACGCTTTTGCATATTCGGAAAGCAATGCATGGTCGTTCATCGGTTTACAGCAAATTTCTGTTCTGACAGATGACCATTTGCGTTCGATTTCCTCAGCTGAGTCGTTATTTATATCAACAACATTGTCCTCGTCATCCGAGCCCATCATAAACCATTGGCTCGTTTCTCCCTTGGCGCAATGTCCTTTGTATGTCCACGTCTGCCAGTTGTATGAACATTCGTTAAAGAGCTTCAGTATGTATTCCCAGTCAGCTGTTCCGCGGCAGGGGGAAAACTCACCTGCAAGCACAGGCACGTTGAAAATTTTGCTTGCGTGGTGCGTTGTAACTTCCTTGAAGCTTTCATTAGAATCGTCATAAAGATGATACTGATACATCACATTTTCCCATCCTCGCTCTGACGGGTGCGGTATGTCATCGGGTGTCCATATTGCTTCAAGTGTAATGATATGGTCGGGGTCGTTTGCCCTGACCACATCGTAAAGCATAGAATAAACGTCGTGGTATTTGCTGTTGACTTTATCTTCGCCTTCGTAATCACACATCGGCTCATTCATCAGGTCATATGCGGCAACAGTTCCGTTACCTGCAAAATGACGGGCAATTTCGCTCCATAATTCACAGGCAATCGAGCGGAAATGAGCACCTTCTTCGGTTTCATCATAAAGTCTGCAATGGTTTACACGGCAGCAGTGGTGGGCGATGCTCTGATGACCCGGCACACCGTGCATATCAAGAATTACATACATTCCTCTTTTTCCGCATTCTTCAACAATCCAGTCAAGGCGTGAAAAATCAATTTCACCGTTTTCTTTGCGTTTCCATGTGCCGTTATCATCCGTCTGAAAATTACGGTACCAGAACGGCACTCGCACACAGGTGAAGCCGAGCGACTGAAGATAGTCAAGGTCATATTCGGTGATGTAATTGTCCTCACGGATTTTTATGAGTCGGTCGGCTTCATCCTTACCGAAACGCTTTTCAAGCGTTGTCACGATATCCCATTGAGCTTCTCCGCCTTTGAAAAATCCCTGCCATAATTCATCAAGCAGCCATCCGCCGAGATTTGTTCCGCGCAGAAATACTTGCTTTCCCTCGGCATTGATAATTCTTTCACCCTCACAATGCAGCATACTGAGACTCATATTACACACTTCCTTATATTTGTAATTAATTTGTTTACGATAATAAAATTATATCATAAATGAAACAAAATACAACCTGAAAATTTGTGCTGATTATGCTCATAAACAACTGGATAATATGTTTTTTCAGAGTTAATATGTCACTACCAAAAACAAGGGAGATATTACTATGAAAACAACAATTCCGGCAATTGAAAAAGTGATTACTGAAAAAACATATTCAACAGAAGAAAACATCAATATAAGGCTGTTCTGGGCATACAAACACAGCCTTTCGGCAGAAAATGACCTGATAAATTTTTACGATGTTATTTGGGAGCGTGATATTGAAGGCATTGTCGAAAACCTGAATTATTACAAAATCAACGAGTTTTCAATTTCAAGCAACTTCAGCGGACTCATTACAGTTCCTGCAGCATTCGATAAGTATGGTTTCACGACGGCAGGCATAACGAATGCAAAGGAAACCTATATCGATTTGACAACAAACGAGAGGACTGTTTCAAAAGCAATAAGGATGGTGAGAAAATGAAAACAATATCAAAAGAAACGCTCGCAATGCTTCGTGAAAAGTATTCGACCGGAACAAGAGTCGAGGTTGTATTTATGGATGATCCGTACACAAGTCTCACTGCAGGCGGCAAAGGAACGGTCAGGTTCGTTGACGATATGGGCACCGTTCACATCAGCTGGGATTGCGGTTCATCCCTCGGTGCGGTGTACGGGGTGGATGTAATAAAGATCATAAAATAAATGCTTAAAAACACATTAACGGTTGCTGTAACGGCAGCCGTTTTTTTGTTGAAATAATCTGTCATAATTTATTATAGTTTCAGCGGTTCATTTGAAAACCTTGTTACCGAAGCCAATCTTTTCAGGAAGCACGGCACAGTAATTAAGACGATGTCGTCAAAAGCAACGATCAAAGCAATTGACCCGAAAACACGAGCCGAACTTAAACCCGACGGTATGGCTATTCAGTGGAGTGACGAAATGACGAGAGATATTTTTGTTTATTCATACAGAATTGTGTGCGGCACAAGAATATCTTCCGAAATTGCAAAAGATCTGAAGTTTGATATCGGCAAATACCTTTACTAAGAATGGGCGGATGCTTTTGCTTCGGCTGAAGAGAACTTGTTTATAAACGAAAACGGCAATTATCTTTGGAATCACAGTGACAACAGTGTTCTCGGCAGACCTGTTGAGTATTCGGAATTTATGCCTGATGCAGAAACCGTTTGCAAACCCATTGCATTCGGTGACTTGTCCTATTACTGGATTGTAGAAAGACAGTCCGCAATGGTAAAGATTTTTTCGGAACTTTTTGTCCAGGATGGACTTATCGGTTATATCGTTAATGAGCGTGTTGACAGTAAACTCATCCGTCCCGAAGCGGTTAAAATCCTTGAAATCAAATAAGTTATAGTTAATCCCGAAGAAGAATAAAATCTAAAGGAGGTGGAGGGATTGGCGCGGAAAAAGAAGCAATACATAATGATAGAAAAGCCTGAAATACAACTGAATAAACACGAGCAGGAAGAATTCGATAAAATCGTTGTGAATGCTTTGTGCCAATCCCTCTACCAAGCGGGAAAACTGACTGAAGAACAGGTCAGATATCTGGAGAATATTAACCTGAATATTTGGTAGAATACTTTTGAAAACAGCAATCCATATGTCTGAAATACAATATATCACGCACATTCGAACATTTTTCTCTTTGACATACGCCGTATGTCAGCATCGAAGAAATGCCCGACTGCACGCAATCTATTGCATTTCAGATGCAAAGCAGTTTTGAAAGTGAAGATTTTTGTCACAGCAAGGCGAAAATCTGCAGGAATACGAGGCTATTTCAAAGGTTTTCAACGATGCTGTGGCGGAAATGTGCCTTTCAAAACCATAATAACTGCTATTTTCAAAAGTATAACTTGATATACATCGGTTACCATGGCACTATGTGTACGGTAAATATACATTTACCTACTATTAAGGAGGTGTCGATATGACGAGATTTCAGACCGACAGAATATTGAAAGTTGCTGCATATTGCCGTGTTTCAACCGACAGCAATGACCAAGCAAACTCCCTTGCAAGCCAGCAGAGCTATTTCAAAGAATATATCGAAAGAAATCCGATGTGGGAGCTTTATGATATTTATGTTGACGAGGGAATCACGGGTACAAGCACCAAAAAGAGAAAGGCATTCAACCGAATGATGGTTGATGCCCAGCTTAAGAAATATGACTTAATCATCACCAAGGAAATCAGCCGTTTTGCCCGTAACACTCTCGACAGCATTTATTACACCCGAAAGCTCAAGGAATACGGTATTGGTGTAATCTTTGCAAACGATAATCTTTTTACCCTTGATCCCGACGCAGAGCTTCGTTTAACGATTATGGCGTCAATCGCACAGGAAGAAAGCCGCAAGACTTCCGAGCGTGTTAAATGGGGTCAGAAACGCAGAATGGAACAGGGTGTTGTTTTCGGCAAAAGTATGATTGGTTATGATGTGCGTGACGGTAAGCTTTACATAAATCCTAAAGGTGCGGAAATAGTCCGTAAGATTTTTCATAAGTACACAATCGAGCGCAAAGGCACCTGCACCATAGCAAGAGAGCTGAAAGAGGAAGGAATACCAACCTTCACCAACAAAAACTGGACTAACACAGTAATTCTCCGCACACTACGCAACGAAAAATACTGCGGCGATTTGGTGCAGAAGAAAACGCTCACACCTAATTACCTGACCCACGAAAAGGTTCTCAACCGAGGGGAAGAAGAATTTGTTATTATCCGTGACCACCATGAACCGATTATCAGCCGTGAGCTTTTTGAGCTGACTCAAAAGGAGCTTGAACGCCGTTCTCCGAGTGATGAGCAAAAGAAAAAGCTCGGCAACCGTTATTGTTTCTCGGGTAAAATCACCTGCGAAGAATGCGGTTCAAGCTTTGTGTTTCATAATAAAAAGTTGAGAAGCGGAAACTACTTCAAATACTGGCAATGCTATAACCGCAGGCAAAACGGAAAGACAAAGCATATTGATTCCGTGACAGGCAAAGAAGTCGGCTGCTCGATAGACCATATTGCTCACGATGACCTGAAAAACATTATGACAAGCGTTATCGAAACGATGACCGCCGATAAAAGCAGATTCCTTTTATTGTTTAAAAAACAGCTTGAAGATGTGTTTACACAAAGCGATAGCAACAATTTCGAGCGTAAAAAAGAACTGTTCGATAAGAAAACCGAACGCAGAAAATCACTTGTGGATTTGTATCTCGACAAATGTATCACCAAAGAAGAATTTAAAAAGAT
>JAZNFD010000045.1:0-2863 GCA_045588975.1 Acutalibacteraceae bacterium
TTATCGGCAACGGTGATATCATTCCCAAGCTCACCTGCCGTCAGGCAGCAATACTTGCCGCATATCACAGCGGCGGACGGGAATCATCGCAGGTTGCGGTTGACTACACAGAAGTCCGTATGCTCAAAAAGCCGACGGGCGCAAAGCCGGGCAAGGTTATCTATCACACATATAACACAATGTGGGTAACTCCCGACAGAGAGCTTTGCGAGAGGCTCAAGAAAAAACAGCAATAAAGAAGGCTTGCAAAGGTTAATTTTCCTCTGCAAGCCATTTCTTATTCAGTTTGTAACTTTTGTTCTTTGCTTTGCGAGACAGTCCCTTTGTTTTACTGAATATCGTCTGTACCTGTTTCAACAAGACTTTCGGTGTCTCTGAAAAGAAGTGACACACACCAGACACCCGCAAGGGCAATAATCGTATAGACAATTCTGCTGAGAATTGCACCCTGACCTCCGAAAATCCAGGCAACAAGGTCAAACTGAAACAGACCGATGCTGCCCCAGTTAAGCGCACCGATGATTACGAGGGCCAATGAAATTTTATCAAGCATTCGTTTCAACTCCTTAATGACTTTCTCGAAGTTATTATGAGTTAAAACGTGCACTTTATTCTTCGTTTTATCGGAAATTTTTAGAATTCAAAATCAACGTCGCTATCCTTAAGAAGCGGCGCATTTTTGTCTTTTTCGGAAAGAACGGGGTCGGTTACGCCCCATTCAACACCGATTTCGGCATCGTCAAAACGGATGCTTCTGTCATTTTCGGGTGAATAAAATTCATCAACCTTATATGCAATTTCAACATCATCCGTCAGAGTCACAAAGCCGTGAAGACAGCCTTTGGGAATAAAGAGCATCTTTTTGTTTTCTGCGCTCAGTTCAACAGCTATCCATTTCATATAGGTAGGCGAACCTTTTCTGATATCAACAGCAACATCAAGAATTGCTCCCTTGATGCAGGAAACAAGCTTTGCCTGCGCCATAGGATTTTTTTGGCAATGCAGACCTCGGAGTGTCCCTTTTTTTGCCGAAAAAGAACGATTATCCTGAACAAAGTCGGCTTTTATGCCGACTTTTTCAAACTCTTTTTTTGAATATGTTTCACAAAACCAACCGCGGTTATCGCCGTAAACCTGAGGCTCGGCTTCAAAAACACCGCTGATTGCGGTTTCATTAAGTTTCATCTTTTGCCTCCGTACCCCAGCAGGGTCTTTCTCCCGGCTTGCTTGTTGAATAAAGTATCTTACCTTCGGCAACAGACCTGAGATGCTGACCGTAGGATGATTTTCCGTATTTTTCAGCCGAACGGAGTAGAGCTTCTCTGCTTATCCAGCGCATATTATATGCAATTTCTTCGGGTGCGGAAATCTTGATTCCCTGAAGCTTTTCAACGGTTCTGATAAAGTTCGCCGCATCCATAAGATTCTCAACAGTACCCGTATCGAGCCACGCGAAACCTCTTCCCATAAGCTTGATATCGAGGTCGCCGTTCTGGAGATACATCTGGTTGATGTCGGTTATTTCAAGCTCTCCTCTTTTTGAGGGCTTGAGTGATTTTGCATATTCAACAACACGGTTATCGTAGAAATAAAGACCCGTTACCGCATAGTTCGACTTGGGAACTTCGGGTTTTTCTTCAATGGAAACGGGCACTCCGTTTTCATCAAATTCAACAACGCCGAATGCCTGAGGATTGTCGACATAATAACCGAAAATCGTTGCTCGGTTTTTGTTTTTTGCCGCTTGTCTGAGCATGTGACCAAGACCGTTGCCATAGAAAATATTATCGCCGAGAATCATTGCAACGTCATCGTCACCGATGAATTCCTCACCGATAATGAATGCCTGAGCAAGCCCGTCGGGGCTTTGCTGAACCGCATACGAAAGATTAAGACCGAACTGCCTTCCGTTTCCGAGAAGCTCACGGAATTTGGGAGTATCCGTCGGGGTCGAAATAATAAGAATTTCTCTGATACCTGCAAGCATAAGTGTTGACAGGGGATAATATATCATAGGTTTGTCATAAACGGGCAGAAGCTGCTTACTTGTTACCATAGTCAAAGGGTAAAGTCTTGTGCCGGAGCCACCCGCCAGAATGATACCTTTCACTTAATTCACTCCGTTTCAATGAAGATGTATTTGCCGCAACATCTTTAAAATATAATACCACTATTTGTAGAAATTGTCAACAAACAAAGCCGTACAAAGACATATGTTTATGAAAAATGTTATAAAGATAAAATAATTTCAAAATAACAGTTTACATTTAAAAATAAATATGATATAATTGAATGAACATTTGTTCATAAGATTGACAGGAGAAAAATCATGGATAAATTCAAGCTGCATTCAAAATTCAAACCGACGGGCGACCAGCCTCAGGCTATAGCTCAGCTTGTTGACGGACTCAACAAAGGCTGCGGAGAGCAGACTCTGCTGGGCGTTACCGGCTCAGGCAAGACTTTCACGATGGCAAACATCATCGAGAAGGTTAACCGACCCACGCTCATTCTTGCTCACAACAAGACCCTCGCCGCCCAGCTCTGCTCGGAATTCCGTGAATTTTTCCCCGAAAACGCCGTTGAATATTTTGTGTCATATTATGATTATTATCAACCCGAGGCTTATATTCCCACAACGGATACCTATATTGAAAAAGATTCCGCCGTCAACGACGAAATCGACAAGCTCCGTCATTCCGCAACCTCCGCTCTCTCGGAAAGGCGTGACGTTATCATTGTTGCCAGCGTTTCGTGCATATACACTCTCGGCGACCCTATCGATTACCGCAGCATGGTTATTTCCCTGCGCACGGGAATGGAGAAAAGCAGGGATGAGCTGATAGAAAAATTAGTTTCGATT
>JAZNFD010000046.1:0-1985 GCA_045588975.1 Acutalibacteraceae bacterium
TGCCTACGCTGACACTTAAAAAGCAACAGCTTCAATCGGAAATAAGAATAATTGAAGCAAAGGCTGCCTCGGTAAGACAAGAACGGGAAAACTTAGAAAAAGGTTTTTCTTCATGGATTGCTGTTTTCAGCGAAGAAAGTGCTTTCCCCGACGGAATTATTACTGTAAGCAACATCCGCAAAGGGACGGGAAACATTGCAGGTGTTACGATTCCCACTTTTGAGGGTGCGGACTTTTCCAGAGGCGAATATGATTTATATGAAACACCACTTTGGGTGGATATTGCAGCAAATCATATGGAAAAAGCAATGTCACTTGATTTAGAGGCGGAAGTGTTGGATGAACAGGTAAGGCTTTTAGAAAAAGAATTGCTTTCTACTTCACAAAGAGTCAACTTGTTTGAAAAGGTAAAAATTCCCGAAACACAGGCAAATATTAAAAAAATATCAATTTATATGGCAGACCAACAGGTCAGCGCTGTTGTGCGTTCAAAAATTTCAAAACGCAAAATAGCCGCTCGTGATGAAGCATCTTCGGGAACGGAGGTGTACGCTGTATGATTGTACCGATGAAAAAAATCTCTCTTGTAGTTATGGGAGATAAAAAAAGAGAAGCTCTTAAAAAACTTCGCAAAGCAGGAATAGTTCACATAGAAATAACAGAAGGCTCAGGCAGAAAAATCGATGAGTTAAAAGAACAAATTGCTCTGCTTGAAAGTGCGGTTTTTCTGTTAAGCGAAAAGAAAAATAAGAATATTGAGCAAAAAGACATAACTGCTTCCGAAGCTGTTTCAGCAGCAAAAGAAATAACTTCCTTAGCAGAAGAAAAGAAAGCTTATTTGAATGAACAGCATGCATTGATTTCCGAGCTTGAACGGCTTAAAGGCTGGGGCGAAGTCAACCCTGACGACATTAACGATCTGATAAATAAGGGTGTTGACATTTCGTTTTATGAAACGCCGATAGCCGAATATGACAGTATTCCTGAAGCAGTAAAAACCATTAGTTTAGAAAAAACTAAAAATTCAGTGAAGTTTGCTCTGATTATATCCGGCGTTGAGGGTAAAGAAACTGCAGAAAAACTCAAAAGCTATCGTTTTGAGTTACCGCAGATTTCCACCGCAGAGATAAAACAAAGGCTTGAAGAAATCAGCAAAGCGATAGAGTCGATTGATGAAAAAATAATTGGCTATGCAGGGTATAATTATGGTATGAAGAACACTGTTAAATCCTGCGAAAAGGAAATTGAATTTGAGGTATATGCCACCGGTATGACAGATGAAAGCTTATCGGAGAACGATAAAAATGATGTTTCGGTTGCATATTTTACGGGATATGTTGAAGAGGAAAATCTGCCTCACCTTAAAGAAATTGCCAAAGATAATTTCTGGGGACTTCTTATTGAGGATCCCACTGAAGAGGATAATGTTCCGACAAAGCTTAAAAACAATAGGTTTGTAAGCCTTATTTATCCGCTTACTGACTTTTTAGGCACTGTTCCGGGGTATTTTGAGTATGATATTTCAGGTTGGTTCTTAGGCTTTATCCTCGTTTTCTTCGGAATTATATTCGGTGATGGTGTTTACGGACTGCTTATTTCAGCTGTTGCTGCAGTGTTGATTATTAAATCTGCAAAAGCAAAGAAAGAAATCCCACCCGCATTTCTGTTAGTTGGTCTTTTCGGTATTTCGACAATACTCTGGGGAACGGCAACCTGCACATGGGGCGGTCTCCCGGCTGAGAAGTTGCCCGAATGGCTTCAAAAGATATCAATCCCGTTTATTTCGAATGTATATGCCGATAAAATATGGTATCCATTCTGGACAAATGGAGATACCGGTCTTACAACCGCACAGAATTTGCAGATTTTCTGTTTTTCTTTGGCTCTCATTCAGCTTGTTATAGCACATCTTAAGGTTGCAAAAAGAAACAGAAAATCAATTAAGATACTCGGAGATATCGGTTCAATATTACAACTTATAGGTA
>JAZNFD010000047.1:0-11775 GCA_045588975.1 Acutalibacteraceae bacterium
GATATCGATGCGTTTGTTGATATCAGCGTGCCGTGCGGAAGCGACGATGTTGCGGATACCGTCAGCTATGCAAAAATCATAAAAGAAACAACAAGAATATTCACATCCCAAAAAGACGATTTGCTTGAAAGAGCGGCGCAGAGGGTTGCCGACGGACTTTTCGAAAGCTTTGATAAGATTCAGAGTCTGAGAATACTGCTCAAAAAACCCGAAGCCCCCATAAAAGCGGATTTTGAATATGTGGGTGTTGAAATAAACAGAAACAGAGGAAATCAGAATGAGTGAAGCTGTTATTGCGCTGGGAACGAATCTCGGCAACAGAATTGAAAACATCAACAACGCCGTCAGAGCGATTGCGAAGCTCGGCGGAGTGAAGATTCTCAAGGCTTCGGGTGTTTATGAAACAGAGCCCGTAGACTGCGACGAGGATATGAAATTCTATAATGCCGTTCTGCTTATCGAAACTTCGGTTTCGCCTGCGGTGCTTCTGGGTGAGTGTCTCGGCATCGAAGCGGCAATGGGCAGAGTCAGAGAAAAGAAAAACGGGCCGAGAATCATCGACCTGGATCTGATTCTCTATGACGGCTTCAAGTCGGAAAGCTATGAGCTTACCCTTCCGCACCCCCGTGCGCTTGAAAGAGCGTTCGTGCTTGCACCGCTTCTGGAGCTTTATCCCGAAGGCCGTGCGCCCGGTATGTTCTTCGGCCCGAAGCTCAGGGATATGGGCACTGACGGCGTAACACGCACAGAAAAAGAAATTATAATTCCGATTTACGGAGAGGTAAATTGATATGGCAGGCTCAAATATATGCGATAATTGCGCTCATTACGATTATAACGAAGAATACGAGTGCTACGAATGCCTTGTTAACCTTGACGAGGACGAGCTCTACAGATTTATGCAGGGCGGTCAGACAGAATGCCCGTATTTTAACCCATACGACGAATATAAAGTGGTCAGAAAGCAAAACTGAGGTGACTTTTATGAGCAAGAAAAACCAGCCGCCCAAGATGCCGGCAAAAAAAGAAGAGCCCGTCAAGGCTCAGCCTGAGAAAAAGTCTGTCAAAGGGATAATTATTGCCGCCTCGGCGATTGTGCTTGCCGTGGCGATAATACTTACCGTTGTTTTTATCGTGAAACCCGGCTCGGATGACAGCAACATAACAACAACTGCAACCGATCACGAGGTAATCACAAACCCGGGTACGGGTAAATATACCTATGCCGATTATAAGGGCGCAAGCATGCCGCAGGAATTCGTTGATATCCTCACGCAGGCGGATATTGACCGGGAGGCAGCGTGCAAAAAGCACGGAGTTGCTCTTGAAATCGGTGATGTCGAGATTTCACAACCCGAATTCACTTCGTATTATTACGACCAATATTCCCTTCAGAAGAGTGAAATTGAGTATTCAATTCAGCAAACGGGTTCAAACCGAACGGGTTATGACCCTGAAAAAATGCCCGATGAGCAGCAGTGCCTCAATAAAGGCTACACCTGGGCGGAGGATTTCACTCTCAAAGCAATCGAAACAATTCAGGCAAATTACAGAAGCTTTGAAAGAGCGCTTGAAAAGGGTATTATGCTTACTGACAGCGAGATAGCAACAACGATTTCACAGTTTGAGGTTCTTGAATTGGCAAGCAAGTTCCAGAACAGAAGCGTTATCGAGCTTCTTGAAGAGATTTACGGTGAAGGCTATACCGAATCGATGTTCAAGGCGAGAGAGATTATGCTTACCTACAGAGAGAAGTACGAGGCGGTTTCAAAGCAGGAAATCAGCGAAAGATATTCCGAAGAAATGCTTCAGGCAGAGCTTGATAAGGACGTCAATGCTTATACGGTTGTTGTCGGCAGAGTTTACTTCATTGAGGGTAAATTCGATGCCGTTGAGGCATCAAAAGTCAGCACTGAAGAAGAATTCATTGCATATGCCAATGCAAACCACCCCAATGAAAATTATTCCGCAGAAATCGCAACGCAGTGCAACTATCTCAACAGAAAGGATATATCGGAAACCTTCGGCAACGAGGTTGCGGAATGGATGTTCAACGAGGAAAGAGTTGCAGGCGAAATTGCCGTTGTCCAGAGCCAGCTTTTCAAATATCTTGTTTATATCGAAAAGCTTCCCTATCTGAATGTCAGCCGCAAGATTATGTATTTCGGTTATGACTACGAAGAGGGTACAGGTGAAGATGTGAAGGCAAATTATCTCGCAAGCCTCAAGGCGAAATATGACGGCTGGAAAGATGGCGGCGCAAGCGAGGAGGCCTTCAGACAGCTTTGCATCGACAACAGCGGAACGGAAGAGTATGATGCAAGAATTTCAGACTTCTATTATGTCTATGAAAACTGGATTTTTGACAGCGCGAGAAAACCCGGTGATTGCGAGATAGTTGAGTCTGATGCAGGCTGTGCGGCATTCTACTATATCGGCGAAAACGAAGGCGACTATGACTGGAAAGAAAACATAAAAACCGATATGGCTGAATCGGAATTCAACGAGGCCTCAAAGACTGACATTGAAAAGAATTACGAACCCAAGCGCAACATCAGAGTTATCAACAAGGCGTATAAAGCAACCAATGTAACTATCGCAAAAAGAAACGCAGAAGCATAAAAATATCAGGGATTGTCAAACGGCAATCCCTGATTGTTTTTTTATATCTGTTTCATTATTTCGTCAACACATTGCTCGGGGGTAAGATTTGTGCAGTTGACGGTCACATCCGCATATTTTTCGTAAAGCGGAGCGCGCTCGGCATAAAGCTCTGCGATTGTTGTGCCGTCTTTCATGGCAATTCCTCGGGTGTGGATGTTATTTATGCGTTTTTCAAGCTCCCGTGACTCAACCTTGAGATAAACGACAATTCCGTTTGATTTTAGGCTTTCCATAGCCTCTTCGCCGTAAACAGCGCTTCCGCCCGTTGCGATAACGCAGTTGTAAAACTCGCTTCTGCGGATAACATCGTTTTCAATTTGCAGGAATTCGCTTATTCCGTGCTTCTTTATGATTTCGCAAAGAGCGCAGGAATATTTTCTCTGAATGATCAGGTCGGTGTCGGCAAAATCCATAAGCAGAGATTTCGCAAGCAGAACGCCGATTGTACTTTTACCCGCACCGGGCATACCGATAAGGACAATATTTTTCATTTTATACACCTGATGTTGTTTAAGTGCAGAGTGATTTTAATTCGTAATTCGGAATGCGTAATTCGGAATGAAGGGTCGCTTCGCTCCGATTATATATTGCTTACGCAAAAGCTGATAATTATAAATCGGTCATAGGCGGAGCCTATCCTTTAATTCCGTATTCCAAATTCATAATTCTGAATTAATTTACATGCTTTCGGGAACGGTGATGTTGAACATTGTGAGGATATTTCTGAGAACGTTCTTTACGCAAAGGCAGAGGCTGAGTCTTGCCTGCATAAGAGCCTCATCCTCACAGTTGACACGGCAGGCGTTGTAGAACTTGTGGAAGAGGGTTGCAAGGTCAACGGCATAGCGTGTAATCTTTGCGGGGTCATTGTTCTTTGCGGAAATTACGATTTCATCGGTGAGCGATGCAAGGTGTCTGATGAGTTCCTTTTCTTCGGGAGCGGAGAGAAGAACAAGCTCGGGAATTGTGCATTCTCTGGACTGCTTTCCCTCGCTTTCAAGTTTCTTGAGGATGCTGCAGATTCTGGCGTGTGCATACTGGCAGTAGTAAACGGGATTCTGCGAGCTCTGCTCAACGGCAAGGTCAAGGTCGAATTCCATCTGTGAGCCGGGTTCTCTCATATTGAAGAGGAAACGAACGGCATCGATGGGGATTTCTTCAAGAAGGTCAACAAGAGTGATTGCCTTGCCCGAACGCTTGCTCATACGCACTACTTCGCCGTTGCTGGTAAGGCGTACAAGCTGCATAAGAATGATATCGAGGTCGTCGCCGTTGCAACCGATTGCATCAAGCGCGCCCTTCATTCTTGCAACGTGACCGTGATGGTCGGCGCCCCAGATGTTGATTGCTCTGTCGAAGCCTCTTATCTGAAGCTTGTTGCGGTGGTATGCGATATCTGCGGCAAAATAGGTGGGATTGCCGTTTGTTCTGATAAGAACCTCATCCTTAAGCTCAAGCTTTTCGATTTCTTCGGGAGTCTTGCCTTCTTTTGCAAGTCTTGCGCCGAGAACTTCTTTATTCTTATACCAGAGAGCGCCGTCTTTTTCGTATGTAAGACCGTTGCTCTTCATGATTTCAAGGGTTTCCGCAAGCTCACCGCCGTTGTGGAGTGTGCTCTCAAGGAACCACGTATCGTATTCGATGCGGTACTTAGTGAGGTTTTCTTTCATCGCCGCAATGTTCTTGGGAAGTGCGTAATCGATGAGAGCTTTTCTGCGCTCTGCCTCGGTTGCATTCATATACTTATCGCCGTAGATTTCGGAGAATTCCTTTGCTCTTGTGAGGATATCTTCGCCGTGGTAGCTGTCTTCGGGAAGCTCGGGAGCATTTTCGGGATTGTGAATCTGCTGATATCTGATATCGAGCGAAAGACCGAATTTTTCAATCTGATTGCCTGCGTCGTTAACGTAGAATTCACGGCTTACATCGTAGCCTGCAAAATCCATAACGGATGCAAGACAGTCGCCGAGTGCGCCGCCTCTTGCGTTGCCCATATGCATGGGGCCCGTGGGGTTTGCGGAAACGAATTCGATGTTGATTTTTTTGCCGTCACCGTAGTCGGAGCGGCCGTAATCCTCGCCTTTTTCGAGAATATCCTGAATAATGCAGGCGTTGAAGCTCTCTTTGAGATAGAAATTCATGAAGCCGGGGCCTGCGATTTCGCATCTGTCGAAGAAAGTTTCCGAAAGGTCAAGGCGTGCAACGAGTGTTTCCGCAATTTTGCGGGGTGCGCTCTTAAGGCATCTTGCCCAAGCCATTGCACAGTTTGATGAATAGTCGCCGTTATCCTTGTTTGCAGGCACTTCAATAATAAAGTCGCTGAGAGGAGCTTCGGGGAATTCGCCGTCTGCAACGGCTCTGCCTGCTGCTTCCATAATCGCCGTGCGAAGCTCTTTTATTGTCTGCTTGACTAAAACTGACATTTTTTATTCCTCCTGTATTTTGGGGGCAACGGTGATGAGAAGCTCATTCTCCGATGCCGGAACGTTGTTGAAATCGATTGTGTAAGCAAATCGGAGCGAGCCGCCCGATTCGCCGATATTATTTTCGATGAATTTGCAGTAAATGCCCATCAACATTTCGCCGTAGGGGGTTGAATAGTAGCAGCTGTGTCGTCGCTCAAGCTCGATAATCATCTCGGTGTTATATCTGCCCGAACGCACCATACTGATTTTTATGCCGCCCTCAACGGTGAGCGTTGTCACGCAGTCGAGCAGAGCCTCGTCGGTTTCTTTGTAAACGATTCTGCAATCATTCCCGGTCAGCTCGAATTCGCCTGCCGTGGTCAGCTCGCTGGTGTACTCCTCGCCGTCTTGAAGATGGCGGTCTGTTATTTTTATAATCGCGTTTTTCATATTTATCTTTCCGTTGCAAGTGTCAGCAGCTTATCAAGCAGCTCCGCATAGGGGACTCCCGATGCGGCAAAAAGCTTGGGATACATACTGATTGATGTGAATCCGGGGATGGTGTTAGGCTCGTTGAGCTTGATTGAGCCGTCCTCACACACAAAGAAATCAACTCTTGTGAAGCCTTCGCAGCCGAGCGCTCTGTATGCTCTGACAGCCTCTGCCTGAACGGCTTTGAGCATATCCTCGGAAAGACGTGCGGGTATGTGAAGCTCGCTTTCGTTTGCGAGATATTTTGCGTCGTAATCGTAGAACTCGTTGCAGGGAACAACCTCGCCCACAACCGATGCAACGGGATTTTCGTTGCCCATAACGGCAACCTCAACCTCCATGCCGATAATGCCTTCTTCGAGAACAACCTTTCTGTCGTGCTCAAATGCTTTTTCGCAGGCGGCTTCAAGCTCTTCGGGATTTTTTGCCTTGCTGATGCCGACGGATGAGCCTGCGTTTGCGGGTTTGACGAAAATCGGGAAGCCGAGCTTTTCTGCCGCGCCCTCCAATAAAGCGGTTTTATTGACCGAATAAGCGTGCTTATCGAAAGCAGTCCACTTTGCCTGGTCTATGCCCGAAAAGTCCGCCATGGCGTTTGTAACAGCTTTATCCATGCAAATTGCACTTGCCGCCGTGCCGCAGCCGACGTAGGGGATACCCGAAATCTCAAAAAGACCCTGCATCGTGCCGTCCTCGCCGTTTTTGCCGTGAAGCACGGGGAAAGCAACGTCGATTCTCTCGATTTCGCCGCTTGTGAGACGGATAATGCCGTGATGCAAGCGGTCGCAGGAGATGACTGCTGGCTCGAGGTTTTCGGTGTCTTCAAGCCATTTTTCATCGGGAAGCATATCGGGTGAGCCGTTATAGATGAAGCATCTGCCGTCTTTGGAGATACCCATTTTGATGATGTCGTATTTATCTGTCGGAATGTTTTTGATTACGGAGCTTGCGGAATTGAGTGAAACATCGTGTTCACTTGAAACGCCGCCGAAAAGCACGAGAACTTTCTTTTTCATAGCTTGTATCTCCTTGTAATTTTTATTTTAAGTGCAGAATTCAAAGTGCAGAACGCAGAACGAAGGGGCGATTCGCTCCGATTATATAAACGATAAAGACGGAGCGTTTGCATTTTGAACTTTGCGTTTTGGATTTTCAACGCCGTCGCAGGTCGCTACAATCCCATTATAATCTTTTTATTATTCAAATATGATAACACAGCGTTTGAAAATAGTCAACATTGTAATATCCGTCAATTCCCACAAAACATAGCAAGATATGTATTTTATTTCTATATCTTAGCTACATTATATAGTTGACTTTTTTTATTTATATGTTATAATAAACTGTAATTATATTTATATATAAAGGAGTTTTTTGCCATGGCAGATATTTATGCTGTTCTTGCCGATATCAACAGCGGTCTGAACGAAGTCCTCAAGGAGTGCGGCTTCACCCCCGTTGTTCCCGAAGGCGTTGAAAAAGGAGAGCTTCCCGCAGTCACCGATTCGGGCAGAATAACCATTGAATACAAGGGCGAAAACAAGGCTCTCAAGGTAGAGCATTTCAACAATAAAATCACTCTTCTCGGAGCTGCCAAGGAAGGCGAAATACTCAGCAGCGATTATTCGCAGCTTCTGCTTTCAAGCCTCGATGCCGGAACCGCAGATGCCAAGGACGTTAAATACATCGTCAACGAATTTTCGGATACCCTCCTCGAGCATTTCGGCGCTCAGGCAAAGAAACCCGTCAAATCAAAGCTTCCGACCCCTGTTTCAAAGGCGGCGGCAAAGAGCGGCTCGGTTTCTTACGACCCCAACACTCTTGCCAACAGATTCACCGCAATTTACACCGAGCTTCGCGGAGAATATAAAGCAAACTGCGAGAGATTCGGCGAATTTCTTCCCGAGGATTTCTTTGTCAACCACGGTACACCCGCCGTTCTTGAAACAATAAAAGAAAACAATCCCCAGAAGATGAAGAGACTCTTCAATCTCCTCAACGAAATCTATGAGGACGGCACCAACGAAACCCAGAGTATCATTGCCGTAACCATTCTCGGTGCTATGAATAACGATCAGGAAATGCTTGCGGCTTGCGTTGATTATATGAGCGACGATATGATGAGCCCCGTAATCAACGTCAACAAATATCTCGCATCGGCAGGCGGCAAGGGCGCAAGAATGCGTCTTGAAAATCCTCCTAAATATAAACCTGCAAAGGCTAAGAAAAAAGGCATGATGTCAATGCTTGGAAACGGAAATTAAGGTGATAAAATGGATATTGAAAACAACAAAGAATTAAATCCCCAGACGGAAACCGAAGAGGAAGTCGTTGCTTTCGAGGCTGATTCCGAAGAGATGAATACCGTTGTTACCGAAGAATATGATGCGAGTCAGATTCAGGTTCTCGAGGGTCTTGAGGCTGTCCGTAAAAGACCGGGTATGTATATCGGTTCAACGGGTCCCAGAGGTCTGCATCACCTTGTTTATGAAATCGTTGACAACTCAATCGACGAGGCACTTGCAGGCTACTGTACCCACATCGAAGTGGAAATCGAGCCGGGCGACGTTATTTCCGTTCGCGATAACGGACGAGGAATTCCCGTCGGCATCAACGAAAAAATGGGTCTGCCCTCAGTTACCGTTGTTCTTACCGTGCTTCACGCAGGCGGTAAATTCGGCGGCGGCGGATACAAGGTATCGGGCGGTCTCCACGGCGTCGGTTCGTCGGTTGTTAACGCACTTTCGGAGTGGTTTGAGGTTGAAGTTTCTCAGGCAGGTCACGTTCACCGTCAGCGTTTTGTCAAGGGCGGCAACATTGAAACAGACCTTGAAATTGTCGGCGATACAGAAGAAACGGGTACATTCATCCGCTTCAAGCCCGACCCGCTGATTTTCCAGGAAACAACCGTTTATGACTTCGAAACCCTCGAAAGACGTCTGCGCGAATCCGCATTCCTCAATGCAGGTCTTTCGATCAAGCTTACAGACAGCAGAGACCCCGACAATATCATCGAACGTGAATATTGCTATGAGGGCGGTCTTTCGTCATTTGCCGAGTATCTTACGGGAGTAAGAGGTCTCACTCCTCTTCACGAAACTCCCGTTCATTTCTCGGGCGCAAAGGGCGACAGATACGCTGAGGTTGCTCTGTTCTATAACGACAGCTATAACGAGCTTATTCTCTCATTCGCAAACAACGTACGCACCGTAGACGGCGGTACTCACGAAACAGGCTTCAAGAATGCGCTGACAAGAGTATTCAACGATTACGGCAAGAAATATAAAATCCTCAAAGACGGCGACAAGAAGCTTTCGGGCGATGACGTAAGAGAAGGTCTTACCGCAATTATTTCCGTAAAGCTTACCGAAGCTCAGTTTGAGGGTCAGACCAAAGGCAAGCTCGGCAATACCGACATTCAGTCGCTCGTGAACGCACTTGTTTACGACAAGCTGATGACATATTTTGAAGAGAATCCCGCCGTTGCAAAGGCGATATTCTCAAAGGCACTCGATGCCGCAAGAGCAAGAGAAGCCGCAAGAAAAGCACGTGAGCAGGCAAGAAGAAAGTCCGTGCTTGAAGGCAACTCACTCCCCGGTAAGCTCGCAGACTGCACCGAAAAGCAGGCTGAGGGCACCGAAATTTACATCGTAGAGGGTGACTCGGCGGGCGGCTCTGCAAAAGAAGGCAGAGACAGAACCTACCAGGCTATCCTTCCCCTCTGGGGTAAAATGCTCAACGTTGAGAAGGCAAGGCTCGACAGAGTTATCGGCAACGATAAGCTTCAGCCCGTTGTTACCGCTCTGGGCACAGGCATAGGCGACGATTTCGATATCAGCAAAATCCGTTACGAAAAAGTTGTTATCATGGCCGATGCCGACGTCGACGGTGCGCATATCAGAACTCTTCTTCTCACATTCTTCTTCCGCTATATGCGTCCTCTTATTGAAGAGGGTCACGTTTATCTCGCTCAGCCGCCTCTTTTCAAAATCAGCAAGGGCAAGAAGTTTGCCTATGCATTCTCCGATCAGGAGAGAGACGAAAAGATTGCGGAATTCGGCGGAAGCTGTGACATTCAGCGATACAAAGGTCTCGGTGAAATGGACCCCGAGCAGCTTTGGGAAACCACCATGGACCCCGCAACAAGAGTTATGCTCCGCGTAACCCTTGCCGATGCCATGGAAGCAGACGAAACCTTCTCAATCCTTATGGGTGACAAGGTTGAACCCAGACGTGAATTTATTGAACAGAACGCAAAATTTGTTGCGAATCTTGATATATAAGCACGATGACAGTCAATGAAAAATGAAAAGTGAAAAGTGAAAAATAAAAACGAAAAACGAATTGAAATAAGAAAGGCACTCGTCACGGGTGCTTTTGTTTTTGTAGGTGCAGCCGAAGGTTCGCCCCACCATATGTTGTAAAAAATAATTTTATTTTTTTTGTGCTTTTGTTTTATGCGGGTTTGTGGTAAACTTTGTTTCACTTAATTTTGGAGGAAACAAAGTGAGTTTCGCTCGTTTTTCAAGTGACTTTTTGATGGAAACATTTACCCTCGTTGACAACCTCTTTGTCCACGAGCATTTGCCCTACCTTGAAGAGAAACAAATCAAGGTGTATATCTATGGGTTGTATCTGTGCAATTCCAACGGTGAAAACACCCTTGAAAACCTTTGCACCGTCCTTGACGTCACCGAAGATGAACTCACTGCAATCTACAAGGAGTTTGAGGACCTTGGTCTTGTCAAAGTCACAAACACCACCCCTCTTGAAGTGAAATATTTGTCACTGAAACGTGGTATGCAACCTCCCAAGAAATACAAGGCGGACAGATGGAACGACTTCAACACCACACTCCAGTCCCTCTTCCCCGAAAGACTGCTCACTCCCAACGAGTACAACGAATATTACAACTTCATCGACAGCACAAAAATCAATGAAGACGTGCTTCTTATGATTGTGCAATACTGCATTGATGCAAAAGGTCCTTCTGTCAGATACCCCTACGTGTTTGCAGTGGCAAGAAGTTGGATTGCAGACGGCGTCCGCACCATTGCTGACGTGGAGCAAAAACTCAATGAGTTTGAGTCACAAAGCGAAGAAATGCGGGAAGTTCTCCTTGCTCTCGGCAGAAAGTCCGGCGCAGATATTGAGGAGAAACAAACCCTTCGCAAGTGGCGTAGAAGTTGGGGATATGAACTGCCTGCAATACTCACAGCAACAAAGTTGCTGAAAGGAAGCAAATCCTTCAAGCGTCTTGACAGTAAACTTGATGAATACTTCCGAATGGGCATCTTCACCGCAGAGGAAATGAAGGACTACGCCTCATATCGTGAGCACCTCACTGAACTGGCTATCTCCATCAACAAAACCATCGGCGTGTACTATGAATCACTTGAACACGTCATCGAGGTGTACACTATCCCTTGGACAAACAAGGGTTTCACCGATGAGGCACTGCTGAAAATAGCACACTACTGCTTTGTCAGCGGAATCCGCTCTCTTGACGGCATGAACACCGCTGTCAACAAGTTCTATTCACAGGGCTATATCACCGCCGAGGGCATTGACGAGTTCATCTCTCAAGGGCTCAAACAAGACGGCAAAATCAAGGAAATCATTGAAAAGACAGGTCAAACAAGAAACGTCACCGCAAAGGATAGAGAGTTCTATCGCACTTGGACCGTCACTTGGGGATTTGATGAAGAGGTCATCTTGTACGCTGCGGAAATCTCCGCCGGCAAGACCTACCCTGTGCCCTTTATGAATCAACTGCTGTCAGGCTGGAAAAAGGCAGGGGTCAACTCTGTTGAGGGTGCAAAAAAGGCATCTACACCCACCACTCGCACCGAAACTTACACCGAAAGAGAATACACCGATGATGAACTTCAATCCATCTTCGGCGACATAGAAAACTTTGACAATTTGGGCATTTAGTATGAAAAAGAGAGTTCTTGACAAAGTCATAGGCGACCTCAATCGCAAAACAAATCAAGTGAAAGACCGCATAGCATCTATGCGCGCTCTCGCCTACCAAATCCCCGAAATTTCAACCGCTCAACAGGCATATTCAAAGGCAAAGTTTGACAGCATAAAGACTGGTGACAGCAACGCTGTCAAAGTGGCTCGTGACGCCTACGTGAGCGCACTCGCAAAACATGGCTACAAGGAAAGCGACTTTGAATACACCCCCTCTTGCAATCGTTGCAATGAC
>JAZNFD010000048.1:0-2691 GCA_045588975.1 Acutalibacteraceae bacterium
ACGATCCGACTTGGTGAGATGAGCGATTCCGATTTTGTGAAAAGGCAGGTCTTTTTTCAGAAGATTTTCAAGCTTGTCAATCCAATGAAACGCTGCTTCTTCGGGTGTTGTTATTTTCGTTCTGACTGTGTTGCCGTCAAGGTGAAGATGAGTGGTTGCAACGATAATAAAATCAAATGCATCGAATCTTTCTTCGCTCACGCCGAGAACGTTATTGAAATCCATATCCGTTTCACAGCCGAAAAGGAATTCGGTTTCATCGTCATTCGGCAAGGGTAAAACGGATGACAGGGGAGTAAAATAATGTTCGCTTCGCCATTCTGCTTCGCTTCTGACATTCTCGTCAAAGAAATGATTCGTCAGGCAGATTTTTTTAAATCCGTTATCTTTTGCGTATTTGAATATCGCTTCGGGAGTCTGTGCTTCGTCGCGGCAGCAAAGCGAAACCGTCGAATGAATATGAAAATCGTGGTCTGCGATATATCTCATAGCAATACCGTCTTTCTTGTTTTTGTTTTATAATATCACATCGTGTTAAATAAATCAAACTCTTTTGTGGTTGAAAATGTTGCGGATTATGATGATATAATCAAAACCACGGTTCGCTATAAATATGAATTTAAATAAAATCAAACCACTTCACGGTGCAATGCATCAATGAAGTGGTTCTGATTTTTATGATAATTTGTTAATCATATCAAAATGTTCCGTATAAAGTCGCAAAACATCAGTGTTCACTTTGAAAAAACCGCCTTGAAGCGACATATGGTCGCCTTGGTAAACGGGCATTATATTCCACGTTCCTTTATTGATATTATTTGCGTCAAACGGTGTTGAGGGGGCACTCGAAGGTGCAGTCGCGGAAACGGTATTTACAAGTCCGTCGTTTTCAAGCCAGCTTTCGTCAACAACATATCCGCCGTTTGTTGTGCCTGTAAGCATACCCATTTCATCTGCGCTGCTTTGAAACATAAATTCCATTTTGGCTTTATCCGAACTGTATGTACCGTCATCGTTTTTTATCGTTGCGGAACACGGAATTGAGAAATAATATGTGTTTTCATCTGTCACCATTTTGCTGTTAAGCTCAAGTGCGTGGTCAATAAACATATCGTAAGCGGCTGTATCCGTGTTATCGGGCATTGAATTTTCAAAGCCGTAAGCCGTAGTGCCGTTGTGAGGTGCAGCAAGGCTTGTGAGCGAATAAATCCAATCGGCTTTGCCGCCTGTGAAAAGCGGTGAAATATCATCGGCAGACGTTGCGGTAATTTCAGCTTCATTGCCTTTTGCCATCAGAGTTGCAAAAACACGTATCGTTGCACCGCCGAAGGAATGACCGAGAAGATTTATCTTGTTTTCGGAATCCCATTTTTCTATGAGAGCCTTGTCCGTGTAATCCTCGCCGTACCTTTCGTGACCGCAGAATTCGCTGTGAGCTTTTCCGTAGTCAACAACGGTACCTGTCAGCTGTGCATAAAGCTCGCACGCTCTGTCCCACGCGCTTGCGGTGCCCGAAACCGATGCGCCGCAGCATTCATAACCGTTCTTTTCGATTTTACTGAGAAGTTCGCCGCCGAACATTCCCCAATAAGGGAATAAATCATAATAGAAGTCGTATTCTCCCCAGCCCATAAGTCCGTGAACAAACACGTAAGGATAATTTGTGTTCCACTGTTCTTGGTCGGGTTTCTCTGCTTTTCCGGGGAAAAACAGGGAAACTATACTCATTATTATTGCCAGAGGCACAGAAACTATTTTTGCCATTTTTTTGATCTCCTTTCCTTTTGAAACAATTATATTACAGTTAAAAATTAAATTCAATATCGGCAAGAATAATTATACATTTAGGAGAAATATTGAATATGTTTACTTGAATCATCCTTAAAAACATCATCCGATTTTCCGGGACGGAAAGGCAGTTGTATATCGGGCAGCAAGAAATTTTATTGAATTCTTTGAAGCGTTTGTGATATAATCAAATTAAAATTAGAATCAATCCGGGGTGAACCGAAACAAAAAGGTGCGAATCCCGAAACAGTAACGGCAAAGAATGGGATTAATAAAGATAGAGAGGTAACAGATTTATGTATAAAA
This sequence comes from Acutalibacteraceae bacterium, assembly GCA_045588975.1. GTDB lineage: Bacteria > Bacillota > Clostridia > Oscillospirales > Acutalibacteraceae > CAG-177. Next base: position 2,095 of record JAZNFD010000048.1, read on the forward strand.
TTGAACTCGGAAAAAGCGGTTTGCAGGTGCCGACGGTTGCGCTCGGATGTATGCGGATCAGTAATATGAATGAAAAAGAAGTTTCGGCATTTATCAATACGGCGCTTGAAAACGGTGCGAATTTCTTTGACCACGCCGATATTTACGGCGGCGGCAAAAGCGAATCTGTTTTCGGGAATGCCGTTACTCCTTCGATGCGAGAGAATATTATCATCCAGACAAAATGCGGAATCCGTCAGGGAAGATTCGATTTTTCATATGAGCATATCATCAACTCGGTTAACGGAAGCCTTGAAAGACTCGGTACTGACTATATCGACGTTCTTCTTCTTCACCGCCCCGATGCTCTTATGGAACCCGAAGAGGTTGCGAGAGCATTTGATGAGCTTAAAGCTTCGGGCAAGGTGCGACATTTCGGTGTGTCGAATCAGAATCCTTATCAGATGCAGCTTTTGCAATCCTGCCTTGATATGCCTCTGTGCGTAAATCAGCTTCAGTTTTCGGTTATGCACGCTCCGATGATTCAGTCGGGAATCAACGTTAATATGTATAACGATTCTGCCATTAACCGAGATGGCAAGTCGGAGGCCAAGCGGT
>JAZNFD010000049.1:0-5259 GCA_045588975.1 Acutalibacteraceae bacterium
TCAATAACTACCTTGCTGTCATCACCGCCGTATTCACCGTCAAGAGTCCAGGGAAGCGGTGAGCCGTCAAGGGTTTCAATCTCTATGTGCTTGCCCTTGAGGAAAATAATATTGGGATTGTTGAGATTCTTTTTAAGAACAGCGCCCGCAAGTTCCGCCCATCCTTTGACGGTACCGGGATTTTTTGCGAGGAGAATTTCATACAAACCGTCGTTAAGGCAGACTTGGTTGGGGTCAAGATGAATAACCTTGCCGACTGTATAGGAGTTTGAGATTGCACCGAAAATGAAGTTATCCTCAACTTCAACGCCATCAACAACACATCGGAGAGGGATGTTGTGGATATCCTTGATTTCTTTTGCGGCTTCATAGAAGTAGGCAAATCTGCCGATTTTATTCTTGAGGCTCTGCGGAGTTGCATAGGAGCATTCCGTCAGCGCACCGAACGATGCGACATATGTAAAATATCTGCCGTTAAATGTAGCGAGGTCAAAAGGAAGCGCCTCTTCTTTAACGATAAGCTGAGCAGCCTTTGCAGATGACCTTACGGGCAGACCGAGGTTGTTGGCGATTTCGTTGGTTGTGCCGGCGGGCATATATCCGATAACGGGTTTGTTTTCGAGCTGCATAATGCCGTTCATCATCTCGCAGAATGTTCCGTCACCGCCTCGGCAGACAACGATATCGAATTTGCTGCCGTGTTCAAGTGCATATTCAGTTGCGTCGCCCGTTTTAGTGGTGTGCATAATGGTGATATTGTAGCCGTGCGAGCCGAAAACAGCAGTTGCATCCATAAGGTCGTCATTTATTTTGTTGATTCCCGAACAAGGGTTGATTATCAGAAGGAGGTTCTTTTTCATACACTTACCTTCGCTTTCTCTTTACTTGATGTTACAACCTTTGTATTATAACATTATTTGTAACGTCACGCAAGCCTAAATGTATGAATTTACAATATATTAAAAACTGCCGCATCAAAGTGCGACAGCTTTTGCATCATTTGTTTATTTCCGGGGGCTTTACGTTTCAATTCTCAGCGATTCAGAATCTTTATCTGGCAAACTGCCATTGCATCGAGCGCGCGCTCATGGCTTTCGGGCGTTACGCCTGCACAGCACGCAGCATCAACCAAAATCGGTGTTTCGGGCAGATATGCTTTGATGAGCATTGCGTTTGAAATAACGCAGATGTCCGTGCAAAGACCGATGAGAGTTATGCTTTCGATTTTTTCTTCATAGGTGTCATATGCTTTCAGAAGCTGACCGAGAGCAACGCTGCCGAAGGTCGGCTTATCAACGGGTTCTTCCTTGCGGAGCATTTCAAGCTCGGGACGAATCTGCCAACCGTCCGAGCCTTTTATACAATGCTCAATAGGAAGATTTGCACCCTCCTGCGAGCCGAGATAATCGGCTTCGTGAGTATCTCTCGTAAAAATAACTTTACCATCAAAATCGGTAATTTTTTCTTTTACGGCGGGCAGAATGGCAACAGCCTCTTTTGTGCCGAGTGCGCCGTCGATGAAATCATTCTGCATATCAACAACAATAAGAAATTTCATATCATTACCTCTATTCAAAAATAAGAATGTCGTTTTCGTAGGGATTGTCCATCCGATTCACATCGTAATATATCTGAGGAAATTTCGGAACGGGGTTTTCATAGGCGAGGGATGTGTCGACAGCGGGATTTTCGCCATCGCGAAGAAGCCTTCCGACAACAACAAGCCTTGCATCATTAAAATCGTAGCAGCAGGTAGAAAGTGTCAGAATTTTATCGTTTTCGTTGATGTCAACACCTGTTGTGTAAAGTTTGCGCTTGTCAACTTCAGCAATATATTTATTGAATCTTTCAGTACCGGCATTGACAAAAATATAGTTGAAAACATTGCCGTTATCGTCTCTGGGTTTACTGTTTGAGATAAAAACGGCGTAAACCTTGAATGTGTAGTCTCCGTAAAGCGTACTCATTCCGATGAGCGGAGCTTTTTTGAAGGTTTCGATGTCTCTGTACTGCTCAAGAGTGCCGAAAATCTTGTCATCGTAGCGCATATTGTGGCCGAAGATAACTGTGTTGCGGCTGAGGTTTTTCAGATTGCATTTAAAATCAAAGAACGGTACGCCGTAAGAAGTATAGTTACCGTAGATATCGCGGCGCAGATATTTGTCGTTGTCATCAGCCTGAACAACAGAATAATTTATGTTGAGTTCGGGAATCGAAATCCATCCCGCAAATTCCGGGTTGATTGCGTAAAGATTGGAGAAAGCGGGATTCATTCCCTCGGGGAATGGGATATCGGGATATTTTGCCTTGATTTCAATCCAGGGATCAACCATCGGGGTTGTTGTTACCTGAGAAACAAGCTGAGCCATTTCCTCTGACTGTTTGTTTTCTTTAAAAGGCTCGATGAAAAAGCTGTTAATCAGTACCGTCGCACCACCGATAATAACGAGAATTGCCAGAATCAGAATGACTTTTCTTATCGGCTGATTCTCTTGAACGGGTTCCGGGGAGGATCCGGATTTTGCAGAAGATCCGGGTTTCTTTCCGGAGATATCCTCCATCATTTCGATAACAGAAGCATATCTTTCGGATTTATCAAAGGAAAGACATTTTGTTATGATGTGTTTTTCTCGCTCACTGATGTTTTCTGGGAATCGAAGTTCACGCCCCTTGACTCTTTCGGGGGCAGAGGGAGGCGCCATACCCGTTACGGCTTCGTAGAGAATCGCACCGATGGCATAAACGTCCGTGAATGCACCGCAATGCTTTGTGCCGAGCTGCTTTTCGGGTGCGTCAAAAGGGGATACGGTGCTTTTGGGAGGATAGGAATAGCCGGTAATTGCGGTTATTTTTTCGTCGGTCATTATCAGCGAATAGGGGGTGATGCTTCCGTGCCATTTCCCTGCCTTCGCAAGCTTTTCGGCACAATCCGTAACCGGTTTAAGCAGTGCCACAGCCTTCGAAAAGCTGATGGTTTTTCTGTTTCCTATTAACGAAGAAAGGGGAGTGCCGTTGTTGATTGAACAGACGTAATAGAAGGTAGAGTTTTCCGCAAAGCAGTCCGTAAAGTCAAGAATGCTCGTTTTTGAAACACCGCAGAGCTTGAGATAGTGTGCGTAATAAGCGGCAATTTCTTTGTCACCCCTTGCACGGCAGGCTTCATCGTAAAACTTTATTATCAGTTCACCGGGATGGCGGTAAATAAGCTTTTCGTGAAAATATTCGTGTATCTTCACTCTTTGGCGTGAAGAGGTGTCAAGCGCATAATAGGAAGTAAATATTTTACTTTTTGAAATTATGCCGCCGACGATGTATCTTTTGTTAAGCCTTGTGCCGACGGGCAAACATTCGGGGGGATTTTTCTGATCTTTTCCGCCGTTGAAGCCGCAAACGGAGCAGGATTTTGCGTCGTCTGCACACTCACTGAGGCAATAAATGCATCGTTTCATATTTACCTCCTTTCTTACAGTTGAAAAACATCGACTGATATGGTATAGTGTTAATAATGTTATTATTATTCTCAGGTGATTATAGATGAAAAACGGATTTTTTGCAATGGTTTCAAGAATGAAATATATCAACCGTTGGGCGCTTATGAGAAACGAACATAACGAAAATCTTTGCGAGCACAGCTTTGAGGTTGCCGTTATTGCTCATGCGCTTGCCGTTATCGGCAACAAGCGTTTCGGAAAGGGTTTCAACGGCGAGAGAGCTGCACTTATCGGACTTTATCACGATGCACCCGAAACCCTGACGGGTGATATGCCCACTCCTGTCAAGTATTACAGCGAAGAGGTTCGAAATGCGTATAAAACCGTTGAGGAAAACGCGTGCAGGAGTCTTGTTGAAATGCTTCCCGAGGATTTCAGAGAAGATTTTTCAGCAATGTTTATTCCCGAAGCAGATGACGAAGAACTTTGGAAACTCGTCAAAGCCGCCGATAAAATCAGCGCACTCATAAAGTGCAACGAAGAGAAAAAAGCGGGAAATTCGGAGTTTGTCAAGGCGGGCGAGGGTATCAGAGATGCGATTGAGAATCTTGATTGCCCCGAAGCAAAGGTTTTTGTGGAAGAGTTTTTGCCCGCATACGAAATGACTCTTGATGAATTGAGATAATTACAGACCGAGCAGTTTTCGTGCGTTTTCGCCGAGAACTGCTTTTTCCTCGTCTTCGCTCAACCCGAAGCATCTGATCAGTTCAATATCCTGCCAAGGTGCGTTCCACGGTGCGTCGCTTGCAAAGAGGATTTTATCAACTCCGTGAGTGTCAATGATTTCCTTGGCATATCGGGGAGTGATTGTTCCGTAACCGTAAGCGGTGTCGAGATAAACATTTTTACCGGCAAGGTGCTTTCGGGTATCCGGAAGAGAACATATTCCGCCGAAATGCGCCGCAACAACGGGAGAGCCGTCGAAAACGGGCAAAACTTCGGCAAGTGCCTGCGCCGTGCAATGAACGGGCTCAGGGTATCCGATATCAAAACCGCAATGAAAAAGGGTTATCATTCCGAGAGCGGCGATTTTTTCATAAATGGGAATCATCTTTTTTTCGTTCACAAAGAATCCCTGATAGTCGGGATGAAGCTTCACGCCCTTGATTCCGTTGGCTTTGAGCCTTTCAAGCTCGTTGAGCGCATCGGCACTGTCCGGATGAACGCTTCCGAAAGGAATAATCCCGTCAACATCTTTGAGGGAGATTGCAAAATCGTTAACATTTCTTTGCTGACGAGGATTAGTTGCGATGTTGAGGACAACGGAGTAATCGATTCCGCTGTTCTTTGCAAGTTCAAGAAGACCGCTGACCGTACCGTCGTGAAAAGGATGGGTTATGCCCGAACGTTGCTTGAGAACGGGAAGAGCTTTTCCAGCAATTTTATCCGGAAAACAATGGGTGTGAAAATCAATTATCATAAATTTGCGCCTCAGCGTCTGATGAAGTATGATTTTATTTTACACCGAACAGAACTTTATATCAATATAAAAAAAGAAAACATTTTGTTATATTTTATTGACAACAGATAAAGGAAGTTTTATAATTCATTTGGACAAGGGCCCGTAGCTCAGTTGGGAGAGTGCTACATTCGCATTGTAGAAGTCGTGGGTTCGACTCCCATCGGGTCCACCAAAGCAAGATTTGCACCGACAGGTGTGAGTCTTGCTTTTTTATGGGGGTCGAAGGACGAGCGGTACAGAGCAACAGTCCAGTGGACTGTTGTGACCGCGAGCGACCAAGCGACCGCAGTCGCGCGAGTCGACTCC
>JAZNFD010000050.1:0-3232 GCA_045588975.1 Acutalibacteraceae bacterium
CAACAGCTGTTACCGACAAAAGCAACAACCTGACAGAAAGCAATATCCCGTCAGACAACAGCATAAAAATAACTCCGCAGTCCGTAACAACAGTTATGTTTTAAGGAGGTGTCGGATTGAAGAAATTCATTAACTCGCTCCGAAACTTTTTAATCAACTTCAGAAGCAACTGGAGTACACCGCCCAAAGGCAGATATATGTCCTATAAGGAGATTGCATCTCTCTCGGGCGGCGGTATCGGCGTTCGCTTTGTTGTTTACTGTGTCAGCCAGATGATGCTTTCAACGAGCAATACGCTCATAGGTAACACCATCGGCATTGACCCCACCGCACTTTACACAATCTACATCATCAGCCTTCTTTCAGGCTTTCCTCTGACTGCACTCAGAGCGAGAATGATTGACAACACCCGAAGCATGAAAGGCAAATACAGACCCTACATCATCACAATGGGTATTCCGACCGTTGTCCTCGGCGCAGCATTCATCTGGATGCCGTATGAAGGAATGTCGCTGTTTATGAAATGTGCCGTCGTGCTTGCGTTCAACATAGGATTCCAATTCTTCTATAATTTCTATTTTGACGCATACGACAGCCTTATCAACGTTCTTTCACCCAACAGTATAGAACGTTCGGATGTTCTTTCAATAAGATCGGTTGTTGAAAATCTTTCTCCGTCAATCGTCAATATCATCTTTCCGCTTCTCGCAAAGCTCATCACGGGTGAAAACACGCTCTACGACCTCAAAATATTCCGTATTCTTTTCCCCCCGATGCTTTTCTTCGGTTTTCTTATTTCGGTTATCGTTTATGTCAACACCGAGGAAAAAATTGTCCGTGCGAAAACCCATTTCATCAAAGTACGTTTCTTCGATGCGCTCAAGGCGGTTGCGAAGAATAAATATTTCTGGATTATATCCCTTGCAGGCTGGATAGGCTTCCTTGAGGGTGCGTTCGGCAACATAATGCAATGGATGTATAACTATCAGGGTGCGTGTTCAGCAGGTCAGTATGCAGTAATCACCGCAATTGCAGGCAATGCCTCATTCTGGCCCAACCTCGTTGCACCGTTCCTTATCAGAAAATACGGTAAAAAGAAGATTCTTATCGCAACCAACATCCTCAACATCGGGCTTATCGCGTTTATGCTTCCGATTGTCAGAATGACAGGAAGACCCAACATAATCTGGCTTTTGCTTGCGTGCGGTTTTGTCAACACCTTTATTTCGGCACTCGGTCATCTTCTCACGCCGAGTATCAATGCCGATATAAGAGATTATCAGCAATACATAAGCGGTGAAAGAATTGACGGAATGTTTGCTGCCGTCGGTCTTATCGGTAATATTATCACAATGTTCACCGGTCTTTTGCTCCCGATTATCTACGAACGCTCGGGTCTTAACCGCGACGTTGCGATTTCGCTCGGATATGACGGCTCAAATGTTTATGACGTACTTTATAACAGCAACTATTTTGTGAGCATATGTACGGTGCTGATTTTTGCATCAATCATTGGTGCCGCACTCAACGTTATCCCCTATTTCTTCTTTGATTTCACCGAAGCCAAGCAGAAAGGCGTTATGAAGGTTCTTAAAATCCGCGCAATGTTTGAGGATTACGGAAACGGCTCGCTTGACCGAGAAGCAATTTCGGAAACGGTTAAAATCATAAACGAATCAAGAGAATATTACAAAAAGACTCCCGAAAACATAAAAACCGCACCCAAGTCGGAGAAAATGCGTATAAAATCGGATAACGAGCAGATTGAAATTGCAAAATTCGTTATGGATGAGCTTGAAAGATTCCACACTTCCGAAGGAATCGCAGAGCTTGAATATGCAAATCTTATCGCCTCAGCAGGCCTTGAAGGCTTTCTCAATGCCGATTTGCCGACTATGGCGGATATCAGAAATATGCCTGACAAAACAAAGGAAGAAAAACACAGACGCAAAATAGTTATTGAGCACATAAAAGATATCAGAGATGCCGAAAAAACCGCAAAGAAATTCTTCCCCGACGGCATAAAGGAATTTGACACCACGGTTCTTGAATCGCTTTTTGAAGAAGAAACAAAAACGGAAACCAAGCTTCTTGATCTTTCAAAAGAAATGAAGAATGCCAAGGAAGAAGGAAGAACGGATAAAGTTGCCGATATCAACGCTCAGATTCAGGCTCTCAGAAAGAAAAAAGCTCAGATAAAATCAGATATCAAAAAAGCGGAATCGGATTACTCAAATTACCGCAGAGCCGCAAAGCCTTATCTCGATGCTGTCAAAACAATAAAGCAAGCCGAAAACTACAGCAGACTCGACGAAATCGAAGCTTTGTGCAGAGCATAAAAAAGGCTGTTACCTTTACGGTAACAGCCTTTATTTTTAGCCGAACATTCTTACAAGAGTGTCAATCTTTGTGTAAATAAATCCGACGAATTCAACCACCTTGTAAAGAAGGCGTTTGAGAACATTAACCGTTGAGTTTTCATTGCGTTCATCGGTTGTTCTTTCAATTGTTACTGTGTCAAGAAGCTCGCTGTTATCTGCTCTTCTTGTTTCAAGAATCATTTTGTTTCCGACAAATTCGAGCGTTGAGTATGTCACGGCATCGTCTTTGGTATAATTAAATGCAAGATGGTCTGCCGAATTATCATAAACAAGAGCGCCCGTTGCGCAGTTTGCATTAAGATACATAACACCCTTGGGGTCTGTGTAGGTCTTACCGCCTTCTGCTTCACCGACTACCTTGCTGTTCTCCATAAAGTGGGAACGGCCCTGCGAATGAGTGTGACCTGTGATAACAAGGTCGAAATCATAGGTTTCAAAGATGGGAGCAAAAATCGTTGTGAGGAGAAGCTCTGTTTCAAGGTCTCCGATTGCATCGCCGGCACCGTAAATGCCGTGATGAACAACACCGATTCTCCATTTTGCATCGGGATTCTTTTCAACCGCTTCTTTGGCCATCGCCATATGGTCGGGGGCATTACCCGAGGTTGAGTCGAAGAACATATAAAGAACGTCACCGTAGCGGAACCAGAAATCTCTGTCAAGACCTCTGAAATGCTTGCCGTAATATTCGTTGGGCATATTGGTGAAATAATTATAGGTCATACCCTTTTTATCGTGGTTACCGATAGCAAGAGCCATAGGCAGGCTTCTCGCTGCCTTGGGAGTGGGAAGGGTCTGCCACTCCGTGGCGGATTTGCCTGATGAGGTGTTGTCACCGGGCGAAACAAGGT
>JAZNFD010000051.1:0-2264 GCA_045588975.1 Acutalibacteraceae bacterium
AACGCCGTTTACTTTACCGCCTAAACCGTCGATGACGTTTCTTAACTGACGGTCGTTCATATCAACGCAACGCTTCCAAGTGATTTTCTTAACGTCGATACCTAAAGCGTTACCTTGTTGGATATGGTTATCGAGCATAGCCGCCAAAAGATTGTTAGCCGCACCGATTGCGTGGAAGTCACCCGTGAAATGAAGGTTGATATCTTCCATGGGAACAACCTGAGCATAGCCGCCGCCCGCTGCGCCGCCCTTGACGCCGAAAACGGGTCCGAGCGAAGGCTCACGAAGAGCAACCATAACATTTTTGCCGATTCTCTTGAGACCGTCGGCAAGACCGATTGTTGTTGTTGTTTTACCCTCACCGGCGGGAGTGGGAGTGATGGCGGTAACAAGAATAAGCTTTCCCTCGGTGTTGGTGTTCTCTTTGAGGAGTGAAAGGTCAACCTTTGCCTTATAGTTGCCGTACTGCTCAAGATATTTGGAATCAATGCCCGCAGCATCGGCGATTTCGGTTATCGGTTTCATCGTAACGGACTGAGCAATTTCGATATCTGTCATCATATTAATCAGCATCCTTTTTGATTTTTTCATTTAATATATTTTGCAATAAAAAAACAGATTTGTCAATATTCATTCTTAATGAAACAAATTTCTGAAATTTTGTTGTTATTTAAATATAAAAAGTGTTGTTTATTATAATTCGATGTGATATAATATTTTGCAGAATTTAAAACTACGGAGGTTTTATCAATGAACTATGATGTTGCCGTTGTAGGCGCAGGCGTTATCGGTTCTCTTATTGCCCGTGAACTCAGCCGCTACAACCTTAAAATTGCCCTCGTTGAAAAGTGCAACGATATGGCAATGGGCACCTCAAAAGCCAACAGCGCAATAGTGCACGCAGGCTACGATGCAAAACCCGGTACATTAAAAGCAAAGCTTAATGTTGAAGGAACTGCTCTTATGCCCGATGTCTGCAAAGAACTCGGTGTGCCTTTCAAACCCGTCGGCTCGCTCGTTGTTGCTTTTTCGGACGAAGAGGTCGAAACTCTCGGCGAACTTCTTGAAAGAGGCAAAACAAACGGTGTTCCCGGTCTTGAAATCTACGACATAGAAAAACTCAAAGAAGCAGAGCCTTACATCAGCGACGAAGCAAAGGCAGCTCTTTGGGCACCCTCTGCAGGCATTGTCTGCCCTTATGAACTCACAATTGCCGCCGCAGAAAATGCCGTTGTCAACGGAACGGAATTCATCCGCAATTTTGAAGTCAAGAAGATTGATTTCAGCAACGGTGAATTCACTCTTTCCGACGGTGAAAATGAAATCAACGCAAAATATATTATTAACGCTGCAGGCGTTTACTGCGACGAAATCGCCGCTCTCATCGGTGACACCTCCATTCATACAACACCCCGTAAGGGTGAATATATGCTCTGTGACAAATCAGTCGGTCACCTTGCAAACCACACTATTTTCCAATGTCCATCAAAGATGGGTAAGGGCATCCTCGTAACGCCCACGGTTGACGGAAATCTCCTTCTCGGACCGAGCGCACTCGATACAGAAGATAAAACTGACGTAAACACAACATCCGACACTTTGACTAATGTATTGAACACGGCAAGCAAATCCATCCCCTGCCTCACTACAAGAGATGTTATTACTTCATTTGCAGGTCTCAGAGCGCATTGTGACAGAAACGATTTTATTATTGAGCCGAGCGAAAAGAATCCTCAGTTCATCAACGTTGCGGGCATCGAGTCTCCCGGACTTTCATCCGCTCCCGCAATCGCACTTTATGTTAAGGATATCATTCTTAATGATGTTTCAGCGGAAGAAAAAGCGGATTTCAACCCCATCAGAGAAGAACCCGTCCGTTTCAGACATATGTCAAACGAAGAACGTAAGGCTCTTATCGAAAAGAATCCCGCATACGGCAGAATCATCTGCCGCTGTGAAACAATAACCGAAGGTGAAATTCTCGATGCAATCAACGCTCCCGCAGGCGCAAGAGATGTTGACGGCGTAAAGAGAAGAACAAGAGCGGGCATGGGCAGATGCCAGGGCGGTTTCTGCGGTTCAAAGGTTGTTGAGCTTCTTGCAAGGGAACTCGGAGTTGAAATCAACGAAATCACCAAATTCGGCGGCAATTCAAAAATTCTTTACGAAAGAACAAAGTGAGGAGGCGGAGATTATGCTTAATTATGATATAGTTGTCATCGGCGGCGGTCCCGCCGGAATGGCTGCGGCACTCAAAGCAAAGG
>JAZNFD010000052.1:0-2137 GCA_045588975.1 Acutalibacteraceae bacterium
TCTCCCGAAACAAGCAGAAACGCACCCTAGTTTTATTGATTTTTTCCTTTTTTTATGTTACCATAAATTAAATTCCACAGGTTGCGGAGTGTGAAAAAATGACAACACAAGAATATCTGAAATTAATTGACGAAGTAAACAAAAACGGAAAATATAAGGCAGACTGGGCATCCCTCGCCCACCACAAAGTCCCCGAATGGTATATGCATGACAAGTTAGGAGTCTTCATTCATTGGGGTATTTACAGTGTTCCTGCATACGGAAACGAGTGGTATTCCCGTGGTATGTATGACCGTAACGTACGCGAATTTGAACATCACAGAAAAACCTACGGTGAACAGAATGTTTTTGGCTATAAAGATTTTATCCCTATGTTCAGAGCAGAAAATTTTGATGCTGAAAAATGGGTTTCACTCTTTAAAAAAGCGGGTATGAAATACATTATGCCCGTCGCTGAACATCACAACGGCTTTACAATGTATGACACCGAATTCAACCGCTGGAATTCAACGAAAATGGGGCCGTGCAGAGATGTTGTGGGCGAATTGAAAGCGGAGTGCGAAAAGCAGGGCCTTACTCTTTGTGCATCAACACACCGTGCAGAACACTATTTCTTTATGAATCCCGGCAGACTTTACGACAGTGACATAAACGACGAAAGGTATGCAGATTTTTACGGTCCTGCAGTTTATTGCGAAGAGTTTGACCCTGAAATAATCCACACAACAACCGCAGATACATATTCAAAAGGTGCAAGTAAAGAATGGCTGGAAGATTGGCTTGTACGCACCTGTGAACTTGTTGACAGATATCAACCCTCTGTTCTCTATTTTGACTGGTGGATTCACAATCATTCATTCAAGCCTTATCTCAAAAAACTTGCAGCTTATTACTACAACCGTGCCGATGAATGGGGCAAGGAAGTTACAATCAATTACAAGCACGAAGCTTTTCCGCCTTCTGTTGCCACATTTGATGTTGAACGTGGTGCTCTGACAGGCATATCCCCTGTTTACTGGCAGACAGATACTGCAATCGGCAAATGCTCCTGGGGATACAGGGAAGATAACGAATACAAGTCCTCACGTCAGGTCATCTGCGACCTTGTGGATATTGTTTCCAAAAACGGTAATCTGCTCATAAATATCGGTCCGAAAGCTGATGGCACAATCACCGATGAAGAAACACAGGTTCTGCTTGATATGGGCGAATGGCTCACAATCAACGGAGAAGGAATTTACGGCACAACGTACTGGAAACAATTCGGTGAAGGTGAAGTCAACGCGGAAGAAGGATTTTTCAAGGACGGAGACGAAAAGGCATTTACAAGTAAAGATTTCAGATTTACATATAAAAACGGTTATCTCTATGCTTTTCAAATGCGCCCGTCAAAAAACGTAAAAATCAAAACCCTCAAAAAGCATATCCCTCACGACTACATAATTGAAAACATTGAGCTTCTAGGAAGTGGAGAGAAAATTGAATTCACAAGAGACGAAGAAGCACTTAAAATAAATCTCAAAGGTGAATTCAACAGCGACTTGCCGATTTGTTTCAAAATTGCAATTGGATAGATACTAAAAAATAAACTCAGGTTCACTGATATTTTCAGCAAACCTGAGTTTTTTAACTTTATACGTCGCATCATATTTCACAAATCCCACAAGGGATCTATTTCATTGAAAAAAACACTTCCGAAGAAGTGGTTTTTCTGGTGGAGACGGTGGGGATCGAACCCATGACCTCTACACTGCCAGTGTAGCGCTCTCCCAATACACCCAAAAACGCACCCTGATTAAAATCAACCCAAATCGCACATATCTGCACTAACAAATAGACCTATTTACGAGCCCAAAATCATAAAAACCAATAAAAGACAAAACGTAAAAATAGCTACTAGTCTTTTATTGGTTTTCTAATGCCTTTTTTATCTCCTGAATTAAACTAGGTTTACATCTACTCTCTTCAATCCGATGATCTAAATACGCTTTCGTTAAAATCTTTTTGATATGTCCTTTAGTAAATCTTTTATAACGCTCCTCTTTAATAATTTCTCTCAAAATTGTTTGTGCAACAACTCCGAGCGAGGCATATGTCAGATTGCAAACATCACAATGTGTGTTCTCTAAATCAAACA
>JAZNFD010000053.1:0-2617 GCA_045588975.1 Acutalibacteraceae bacterium
CTGCAAGCTCTTCCCGAGGCGAAGCTGGATACTGCTTTCAAGACGACTGCGCTGACAATTCTTGCGCTCAGCAGATATGAATCCGATCCGGAAACTACATATGCGATGCTGTCATGGCTGAAGGGTCCCGAGGACTTCAGCGCCAGCGAAAAAAGCTTTTTACAGGATCGTCTGAGAGGCAAGGAATACAAGGTGCGATCTTTCTTTGAGGGAGCGATACCGGAAAACGATTATACGCCGAACAAACCGTATGTTATTTCCGTTATCGAAAACCCATATTCCTTCGATAATGCAGATTGGGCAACCCTTTATGTAAAAAGCGGCGGCGCAGATAATCCGAGACCGATGAAGCTTCGCAAAAAGCCTTCAACAGGTCAGTGGTTCCTGGTTGAAATCCAGTGCCTTGCAGATATCCGTGTGCCCGTAGAAGAAGACCCCTGGGCATAACAAACTAAACCAAAGGAGATTTTGATATGAAAAAAATATTTGCATTGCTTCTTGCACTTGTAATGATGTTTTCACTTGCCGCTTGCGGCGATAAAAATCCCGAAAAGCCCGACACCACAAAACAGCCGTCTGCCAATTCCGATGCAGCAATTGAAGCATCGCTCTTTACCGTTGATTTCGGCGGCGACTGGATAAACATTGAAGATGAATTCAAGAATGAAGAAGAATATTCCAAAGCCGTTCTTCAGATTCTTGACCCCGAAGACGAGGAATATTACCTTATCGAAGCGGAAATTAAGGTTGAAATTGATGAACCCTATGATTTCCGTGAGGATCTTGTTTATTACGGCTTCAATCAGTATGAATACAAGGAAAACAACGCTTACGAAACTGTAAAAGTCGGCGGCGTTGACCTTCTTAAATATGATGACGGTGACGACACTCTGATTTACTTCAACCGTGTTGAGGGCGCAAATGCTTCGGTTTATGTTGAATTTGATACAACCGATACCAACGACAGCCGTATTCAGGCTCTCCTTGACGGCATAACCTTCAATCTTGAGGATATCGGAAACGAAGACGGTCCTTGGGAGTGGGAAGGCGAAAAGTTCTCGGCTGATGATGCAAGCATAACTGCCGGAGCATTTACCGTTACTTCAACATTCGTACCCTTTGAAGCACCTGTTACAACCTTTGAAACCTTTGACCATTCCGTTGCCGTAATCGGCGACAGAGTATATGTTCTTGTTGACGGCGTACTCAGCGAATGTCACTATGACGGTACAACTCTTGCCTTTGTTAACAAAATCGAGCTTCCCGAAGACGATTACGACAGAATTGAAGCAACAGCAGACGGCACACTCTGGGTAAGCGGCTCAATGAACGACATTCTCTGCATAAAAGGCGGCAATGTGGTTGCAACTTATGAGGATATCGACTCGCTCGCAATTCATCCGTCAGGTGCCTGGGGTGTGAACTTCTTCACTTCCAACGAATGTGCGATCGTTACCTTCAGCGGAAATACATACACCTCAACTCCCGTAACCTTCAAAGAAGCGGGTACAATAATGCAGCTCTGTGTTGATGAGAACAATATTTATGTCTGTGCAAATGCGGCTGACGACAGCGGTCACAAGATTTTCATTTACAACAAAGACGGTGTTCTTCAGAAAACTCTCTGCGATGCAGAAGGCGAAGGTCTCGGCAGCGTTACTTTTGTTACACAGACAGCAAACGGCTACATTGCTTTTGACGGCAACATGAGAGACGTTCTTCTTTGGGATAACAACGGCAATTTCATTGCAGAGATTTCTGACGGAGATATTTTCTCCACAAATTACCCGTGGTTCTGCGATTCTGCAGTTCTTGACGACGGAAGCATTATTACAATTATGACAGATGAACGTGAAGACCGTTCGGCAACAGAGCTTGTAGCGTTCATCGTCAAAGGATTTTGATGATAATGGATAAGCTGAAAAGAATTATCGGCATATTACTGGTTTTGTGTTTTATAGTTGCTTTCACCTCTTGCGGAGAAGGTTCTCCGCAGGAGGTTACTCCGAATGAAACAACACAGATTGCCGAAAATGAAGCAAGTGAAGAAATAACCGTTCTTTCACTCAACAAAGAATATATCTCTCATTATGAATGGTATGAGGATCATCCCGAAATGCTTGCGAGAAGCGAATATACGGATGTTACCCTTGATAAATCAATGGAGAAAAAATATCCGCTTCTTGCCAAAGCTCTCACGGAAACTTCCGTGATGAGAAAAAGAGCAATGGAGGAAGAAAAGGATAATTTCATCGTTACTGCTACCGAAGAATTTTTGAACGACAGTGAAGCTTTTTCAACCTATGTTTCAACTCTTGATGTTCAGGTCAGGCGTGCTGACAGTGTTGCAGTCAGTATTGTTGAAGATTACAATTCGGAAAATGACAGAGCATTCAACTGCCTTAATTACGACACAGAAAGCGGAAAACTGCTTGCTCTTTCCGATGTTGTAACGGATATTGCGAAGCTTCCTGCAATCGTTGAAAAAGTGATTATGAGCCGTATAGGTGAAGAAGAGCCCTTCGGCAGAACCGCCATTCCCGATTATATCAAAAACACTCCCGAAGATGATATCATGTGGGTGCTTGACTATAACGGTATAACCTTTTATTTTGGA
>JAZNFD010000054.1:0-3743 GCA_045588975.1 Acutalibacteraceae bacterium
TATAAAATCACGGTTGCAAAAATCAGAATTTCAGAGAGATAAAAAGATTATCGGAACAATACTGTTGATATTGTTCCGATAATCCTGTCACAGCTCTCGTTTCTCTTATCGTTCCGCTTATGTTCTGCCGTGTCGGCTTAACATCAGACCGGAACGTTTTTTTATGAGCGATATCAGAATGCCGTGTATGCTTATCAGTCTCGGTTCTGACCTTGTCAGATTCGTTTTTGCAGGCGTTTACATTTTTACGGGAATCCAGACGAGCATATCGGTCTCTCCTCTGTTTTCCATACCGTAATAAGGGATAAATTTTATTTTTCTTGCCTCATATTTAACTGAGTTTATATCAGAATAAAGGTTTCCGTTGTCAACCTTTGCACAGCCGTCAACCGTAATCACGGGCAGACCGAAATAGTTATCCTGCTTCACGTCAAACACGGTATCCGTATTAACCGAAAGTCCGAAAATATCTCCTTCGTTATCTGTTCCTTCAACACAATAAACAACGGGGCCGAACATAAGAGCCGTTTTACCTGCGTTTTCGTGAACACCGGGTGCGGAAACAACAAATCGGGGAGAGATGTTAAAATCAAGGTCGATAACTTCTTCTGCATCGAAGTATGCATAGCCGTCTTTAATGATGTGAGGGGCGGATGCATCGAATTTTTTGCACCATGAGGGAACACGAACCGCAATTTTTTTGTAATTGCCTTTTACTGTCAGCTTAACCTTACCGCAAGAAGGGTAAAGTGTGTTCTGGCAGATTTTTTTATCCTCAAACTCGGTTGAACTGTTCATATAGTGATGCACATAAAGCGTGTCATCGTCTTCCGTATAAAGGAAATCACCGACAGAGTTGATGTAACGAAGAATATTCGGAGGACAGCAGGAACAGTCGAAAACTTTAACTCTTTGTGTAATCGGATAACGCTCCTTCGTTTGAGTTGCGTGGTTTTTGTTGTGGTCGGCGAGGTCAATGGTCAGCGGATTTTCGTAGAAAAATTCATCACCTTTTATCGAAACGCCCGAGATACTGCCGTTATACATTGCCAATTCCGCAATATCTCCGTAAAGACCGATCGGCTTGATCTCAGACATTCTTTGGCAGAAAAGCGAAAGAGCAAGCGTAGCGCAGGTTTCTGTATAAGCGTGTTCGTTTTTGAGGTCATAGTCTACGGTAAAAGCTTCTCCGATATGTGAGGAACCGATGCCTCCCGTAATATACATACGTTTTTCGGCAACATTATGCAGAATTGTGTCGCAGGCCTTAAAGAGTGATTCGTCTATACATTCAAGCGCAAGATCAGCCATTGCCATATATAAGTACATTGCGCGGACGGAATGACCTTCAGCCGTTGTTTGTTCACGGACGGGAAGATGGTCCTGCGGATAACGCTCGGTCATCCAATCGCAAAGACCGGCTTTATCAAGATCATTGTTTCCTCGGTTGTTGACAAAGAAAAGTGAAAGATTAAGATATTTTTGTTTGCCTGTCAATCGGTAAAGCTTAACCAGAGCAAGCTCGATCTCTTCGTGTCCGGGGGTAACAAATTTTGCGCTTTTTTCTACAACGAAGGTTTTTATAACCAGATCGACATATCTTTCAACAAGACCGAGAAGCTTATCTTTTTTTGTTGCATGGTAGTAGGCGACAGCCGCTTCGATAAGGTGACCGAGGCAGTAAAGCTCGTGATGATCTCTTACCGTGAAACGTTTGTCGGTATCATAGACATTATAATAAGCATTGTAATAACCGTCTTCAAGCTGACTGTTACACATCATATCAACAAGTCTGTCGATCTTATTCTCAAACCGCTCATTTTTTTCGTATTCAAGAGTATATGCAGCGCCCTCTATCCATTTAGCGGCATCAGAGTCCCAGAAGATGTGCGGCTTCCAGCCTTCTCTTTCGTGCTGCTCACGGTCGCATTTCATCGCTTCAAAGCGCTTTGTTTCTTCAAATCTGTCATAAACAGCATCAACGGTAACATCTCTTGAGGTTTTCTGTTTGTTTCCCCAGAAACCGCCCTCAATCCTTGTGCTGTAAAAAGGTATCTGTTTCATAATTTGTCTCCAATTCTCAAATTTTATCTGAATAAATATTATATCATATCACGGGTTGTTTTTACTGTTCGCAACAAATCATTCCGTTGCATACTCAAAAGAGCGGCAGAAATTTGTTAAACCTGTTTTAATTGATGGTGAGAGTTGCGTTATCATCGTCCGGACCGCTGTTGTAAAGAAGAGGCTCGATAAATTCAGTCAATGTGTAGCCTCCGAGAAGCTTTTTGGAATCAACACGGAAGCATTTCATTATCTTTTCAATTTTTCTGAAGCTGCCCATTGTTATTTTGTATTCTACCGTGTCAGGTGAATACGGGGCATTGCCGCGGTAGAGATTGGCGATTAATTCCAGAACAAGATTCACGAATTTCTTATCTTTTACCGTTTCATAATCGCTTTTCTTTAAATCATGGTATTTTCTTGAGAATTTTGCAACCTTTACGTAGGTCAGACTGTTAAGCTTTCTTCCGAGGAACATAACAATTTTCGGGTGCTTCATAATCAGATCCTTGGGAAGCGAAATGCCGCCCTGTGTGTTTGCGAAAGCCTCCACATCGTGCTCCATATTGTACGGAATGCTCTCTATTATGCCGAGAAAGCCTTTTCTTGCGTATTCGGTGAAGGTCATACCGAGGTCGGGCAGATCGATGTCGATTGTGCGGATATCGACGGTGCCGTTTTCGGTATCGACAGTAATCTTTCTCATCTTCGGCGGGAAGCCGGCAAGAGATGATGTTTGCACGCTGTAAATCTTGTTGCCGTTATCGCTTACGATTTCTCTCAGGCATTGAATATGCGAGTGACCGCTGAAAAAGAGTCTGACACCCATATCGGCAAGCTGCTTTATGCTTGCCTCTCCGTTCGGAAAGCTGTGCCCTTTGCCGACCACTTCATAAGCGGGAGACGGAGCAACTACGGGGCGGTGGGTGCTGCAGATAACCATAGCACCTTTTTCTTCGGCTTTTTCGGTGTGACTTTTAACCCATGCCATAAGCTCATCGGAGAAATACGGATAGTGCAATGACTTTTTGTCCTCTGCATCGTATCCCATGGCAATATGATACAAACCCGGCAGAATCTCTGCAATATAAGTTATGCCGTCATCATAGGTGTCAAAGGCTTTGTCCCTGCCG
Organism: Acutalibacteraceae bacterium; assembly: GCA_045588975.1. Classification (GTDB taxonomy): domain Bacteria; phylum Bacillota; class Clostridia; order Oscillospirales; family Acutalibacteraceae; genus CAG-177. The sequence goes on from JAZNFD010000054.1 coordinate 3,198, forward strand.
AAAGGGGCGTACATATCAAGGACTTCTTCTTTCGGCAGATGCTCCATGGGAATCTTTTTACCGTTTTCGCCGAAACCGTAAATCGGAAAATAAGGGTAGTCGTGATTGTCTGTATAAACAAAGGGATTTCCGCCCTTTTCCGTGAACTCCCGCAGCAAAGCTCTTACTTCTTCGTGGCTGTAAGACTCGCCGTGATCTGTAAGGTCACCGGTAATAATAACGGTTTTGGTATCCTTATCCTCTTCAATTATTTCCAGGGCTTTCTTAAATGCTTCTTCGCTTTTCAGAATGCATATCTGTGTGCTCGGCTGCGGTAAAGTGCGATAGTCGCACGCAAAATTCTTTTTGCTTAAATAATGGACATCGGTAATGTGATAAAAACTGTAAATCATATTTTCTCCTCACTGTTAACGTTATAACAATGCAATTATACCATATAAAAATTATAAAACAATATTTTTATGTGATGTTTTACTATATTACTTGAAATAAACCGGAATAAATGTTAATATTAAACAAAAATATATTATTGGAGCTGATCTGATG
>JAZNFD010000055.1:0-7763 GCA_045588975.1 Acutalibacteraceae bacterium
CCCTTTCGGGCGGTCAGCAGCAAAGAGCTGCCATAGCAAGAGCTTTGGCGGTTAAGCCCCGTGTTCTGCTTCTTGATGAGCCTCTCGGAGCTCTTGATCTGATGCTTCGCAAGGATATGCAGGTTGAGCTTAAAAATATTCAGCAAAGGCACGGCATAACCTTCATTTACGTTACTCACGACCAGGAAGAGGCTCTTTCAATGTCGGATACCGTTGTTGTCATGGACGGCGGCGTTATCCAGCAGATAGGCACACCTCTTGATATATATAACGAACCCAAGAATGCGTTTGTTGGGGATTGCATCGGCGAGAGTAATATTCTCGACGGTGTTATGATTGACGACTGCCTTGTTGATTTTTCGGGTCACAGATTTGAGTGTCTCGACAAGGGCTTCGGCAAGAATGAGGCTGTTGACGTTGTAGTGCGTCCCGAGGACGTTGACGTTGTCGAACCCGAAAAAGGTATGCTCCGCGGCACGGTAACATCCGTAACATTCAAGGGCGTTCATTTTGAAATAATTGTTGACATCGGCGGCTTCAAGTGGATGATTCAGACGACGGATTATCAGCCTGAAGGCGCGAAGATCGGTCTTTTCATTGAACCCGATGCAATTCATATTATGAAGAAATCCGAATATTCGGGTATCTACGGCGACTACAGCTCATTCAGCGAAGAGTTTGATGAGCTTTCAAATGCAGAGGAGGAGGTGGAGGAATGAGCAACCGTTCATCTCTCGGGTCAAAGCTTGTTGCCTCACCTTATATTGTCTGGTCCGTGATTTTTATAATCGCTCCGCTGTTTTTTGTTGTTTATTATTCATTTACCGATGCTTCGGGTGCTTTCACTTTTGAGAATATAACCGCCCTGAGCAAATATATACCGACATTTCTGCGTTCAATCTGGTTCGGAATAGTTGCAACAATCATCTGTCTTATAATAGCGTTTCCGCTTGCGTATATCATTTCGCAAAAGACAGAGAAAGTTCAGCGGACGATGGTTATGCTCGTTATGCTTCCGATGTGGATGAGCTTTCTTATCAGAACTTATTCATGGATGGCACTTCTTCAGGATACGGGTATAATCAACAATCTTCTCGGCAAAATCGGAATTGACCCGATTCATATGATCAACACCGAAGGTGCTGTTATTCTCGGCATGGTTTATAATTTCCTGCCGTATATGATAATGCCGATTTATTCGGTTATGGCAAAGCTTGATTACAGCATGGTCGAAGCTTGTCAGGATTTAGGCGGTAACCGCCTTACCGTCGTCAGACGATGCATAATTCCGATGAGTATGCCCGGCATTGTTTCGGGTATAACTATGGTTTTTGTGCCCTCTGTCAGTACTTTTTATATTTCTCAGAAACTCGGCGGCGGCTCGTTTGACCTTATCGGCGACGTTATCGAAAGACAGTTCCAGCAGTCTTATAACTACAATCTCGGAGCGGCACTCTCGCTCGTTCTGATGGTGCTTATTCTTATCAGTATGGCGATTATGAATCGCTTTACGGGCGATGAGGAGGGTATGGTTATATGAAAGCTGTATCAAAAGTTTATACTTTCCTCGTTTTCCTTTTCCTTTATGCGCCGATTCTCGTAATGATTCTCTTTTCGTTCAACTCATCAAGCAGCACAAGCGTTTTTGCGGGTTTCTCGCTTGATTGGTACAAGGCACTTCTTGAGGATGAAGCAACCCTGAGGTCGCTTTATAATACAATCATTCTTGCCGTGTGCTCTTCCGTGATTGCAACCGTGCTCGGAACTGCGGCGGCAGTCGGCATTGACAAATTCAAAAAAGGTCCTGTTCGTGCAGGCGTTATGGCAACAACTAATATTCCTATGACGAATCCCGAAATCGTAACGGGTATCTCGATGATGCTTCTGTTCGTTTTTGTGGGAAGACTTCTGAGCAGGGATGCCGTGCTCGGCTTCGGCACAATGCTTATCGCCCACGTAACATTCAACCTTCCCTACGTTATCCTTAACGTGCTTCCCAAGCTCCGTCAGACAGACCGCAATCTTTCCGAAGCGGCTCAGGATTTGGGATGTAAGCCCTTTATGGCTTTCTTCAAGGTTGTTCTGCCGTCGATTATGCCCGGTATCATCACGGGTATGATTATGGCATTCACCCTTTCGCTGGATGATTTCATTATCAGCTATTTTACCAGCGGACCCGGTTTCCAGACTCTTCCGATTGCCATTTTCTCAATGACGAAGAAACGAGTCAAGCCGGATATGTATGCTCTTTCGGCTCTGATTTTCGTGAGCATACTTGTTCTTCTTATTCTTTACAACATCGCACAGTCAAAGAGTGAGGAGAAAACCAAGAAAAAATAACACTTTCAAATGGGGTGTTTTTATTGAAAAAAAGAATTGCATCCGTGCTTTTTGCGCTGATTATTGCTGCTTTGCCTTGCGTAACCGCAGTTGCGGCGGAGCAGAGTGAGATTGATGCGCTCAGAGGCACAACGCTTTATGTCTATAACTGGGGCGAATATATCTCTGACGGTGCAGATGACACACTCGATGTCAATGCGGCATTCGAGGAAAAATACGGAATTGAAGTTGTTTACGAAACCTATGATAACAACGAGGTAATGTATTCCAAGCTCAAGGGCGGCGGAGTTTCATATGATGTCGTTATTCCGTCGGACTATATGATTGAAAGAATGATAGCTGAGGATATGCTTCAGCCCATAGATTTTTCCAATGTTCCTAACTATAAATATATTTCTGAAAAGTACAGAAACCTTGCGCACGACCCCAAGAATGAGTATTCCGTGCCCTATACGGTCGGTATGGTCGGTCTTATCTACAACACAGAAATGGTTGAAGAAGCTCCCGACAGCTGGACCGCTCTCTGGGACGAAAACTATGAAAACAGCATCCTGATGTTCAACAATCCCCGTGATGCGTTTGCGATTGCGCAGAGCATTCTCGGTATGGACTATAACAACGAATCTCCCGCTTCGTGGAGAGTGGCTGCAGAGCTTCTCAAGGAGCAGAAGAACGTTTCTCCCGCATACGTAAACGACGAGGTTTTCCTCAAGATGGAAGCGGGCGAAGCCGCAATGGCGCCTTATTATGCGGGTGATTTCCTTACGATGAAAGATAATAATCCTGCGCTCGAATTCGTTTATCCCAAGGAAGGTGTCAACTTCTTTGTTGACGGCGCATGTGTTCTGAAGGGTGCAAAGAATAAGCTTGCGGCAGAGCTTTACATCAACTTCCTGCTTGAGCCCGAGGTTGCGCTTGCCAATGCGGAATATATCTGCTATGCAAGTCCTCACACTGAGGTTTATTCAAACCCCGACTATTCTTTCTATGAGGATGAAATTCTCTATCCGGAGGATGGCAAGTTCAAAACTCAGCTTTTCCTCAATCTCAGTCCCGAGACCCTTGCTCTTATGAGCACTCTGTGGGACGATGTTAAAAACTTTGTTCCTTCGGGCACCGGAAATCGCGATTTCTTTTTCGGCGGTTCAGGCTCCGCTGTTTCAACGGATGACGGTGAGGCTATGACTCCCGAAGCAAAAAGATATGCTCTTTATATCGGGATTTTCGCTGCAGTATGTGTTGCATATGTTATTTTCAGATACGCACGCAAGAAATACAGAGAGAACATATAAATTATTACCGCTGTGTAAACTTTTTACACAGCGGTTGATTTTTATCTGCCCTTATGATAATATTTTGTCACAAAAACAAAAAAGGATTGAATCTAATGAAAATTATAAAAATATTTGCCGTAAGCTTACTTGCTGTTTGCGTTTTGTTTGCGGCATCGTGTTCGATGAAAGAACCGAAAAATGACGTGATAACAACCGCAACGGATTCGCTTGCTACGTCTGTTGCAAATCTTTCTGATGCGATTGATGCTTTCGTAAATCTCACGGAAAAAGTTTATGAATCTGATAATGAACCCGATTACGGTTATGAGGATGAAATACGCGAGAGTGAAGAGAAAACTGAAAAGCTGACAATGTATATCCCCGTATCGCATACAAGTCCCTTGACGGAAGAATTCACGCATCAGCTTGTTGAGAAAACAACAAGGATGCAGACGCAGGAACCTGCAACCAAAAGAACGGTTACGCTCAGTTTTGCAGAGGGTAGGACTCTTGCGGAAATTTTCAAAATCCTTGATGAATATGAGGTTGCGGATTTTGACGAGCTTATGGAAACAGCAGCTACCTATGACTACAGCTATTATCCTCTTGTTGCCAAAATCCCGTCGGATCCTAACCGATGCTTTAAGCTCGAGGGATATCTTTTCCCCAGCACATATGAGTTTTATACAAATTCAAAGCCTCAGGATGCTATAGGAAAATTTCTCAGAGGAGGCAAGGCGAACATAACGGAGCAGATGATGGCTCAGGCATCGGCACTCGGTTATACGATGGACGAGGTACTGACGGTTGCTTCAATCGTTGAAAAAGAGGGCGGAAAGTCAAGTGAGGTTGCCAAGATTGCCGCCGTTATCTACAACCGTCTTGAAGCGGGAATGAAGCTTCAGATGGATTCCTCGATTTATTATATCGAACGCCACGTCAAGCCGTATCTTACGGGCGATATCAACCGCTATAACAGCTATTACAACACTTACAAATGCAAGGCTCTTCCCGCAGGACCGATCTGCAATCCGGGTCTCAAAACAATCAATGCCGCTTTGAATCCGGCGGATGTTGATTATCTTTATTTCTGTCACGATGAAAGCGCAAATTATTATTATGCGGAAACATACGAAGAGCATCTTGAAAATCTGATGCTTGCAGGACTTGAATAAAAAACAACCGCCTCGGTGATTAAACCGAAGCGGTTCTTTCTATTCGTGTGTATATTGTCCGTGGATTTTTGTTTTTTCGCCTCTGTGTATTGCAAATTCGGGGCAATGATGCAGACAGCCGAGGCACATCGCACACTTTTCTTTTACCCAAATGGGTCGGCTGTTCTGAATTTCGATTGCATCAACGGGGCATTGTTTTGCACAAAGACCGCATCCGATGCATTTTTCATTGACGGAAAGTGAACTTGTTCTTCTCATCTGATCATATCCGCCGTAGAATCTGTCGCCGAAGGGTATTCGCCTTGAATCGAAATTGCCTTTCTTTTTTTTCTCGATTCTGTTGATGATTCTGCCGATTCTGATATCAGCTTTTCTGCTGGTTTCGGCAACCTTTCCTTTGTCGGATAAATCATAGACGGGAGTCCAGGTGTCAGGCATTCTGACGGAATACTGAGCATCGGTTTCTATGCTTTTTTCTTTGAGTATATCCCTCATCATTTTACTCGCACCGCCCGAAAAACCGCCATAGGTGACAAGCGTAAAAACGTATCCGCCGTTGCGATTGAGGTTGAGCCTGCTTATGAAATCGATAACCGTGACGGGTAAACCGAAATTGTAAACGGGAGAAACAAAGCCAATGGTTTCTCCTTTTTCTGCGATAAAATTAAACATACCGTTTTTCAGACAATCGGTGATCGAAACAGCTCTGTCACCCGTTGCATCGGCTATTCTCTTTGCGGCGTGACGGCTGTTACCTGTTGCGGAAAAATAAAATATCATAGTTTTCTCCAAAAAAGCTCAACCCGTTGCGGATTGAGCTTTTTATCTTAATCAAGATTTGCAAGTGCCTTATAATTATCTTTGAGCGAATCGTAAAGCGATGAATAAACGGCGTGGCACGCACGGTATTTTGATGTGTTTGCGCCGTCGGGATTTGATGTTTTTGCCTCATCGGGTATCATTGCTTTGCAAGCCGATTTGACATCGGGGTATATTCCCGAGCCGACTGCCGCAAGAATTGCAACGCCGAGAGCGGGACCCTCTGATGATTTTGTTGTGAGCACAGGCATATCGAATGTGTCGCAAATCATGCCCTTCCAGAGCTCGCTCTTTCCGCCGCCTCCGCAAAGGAGCATCGACTGAGGATTGATTCCCATTTCCTTAAGCACGAGCAGGCAGTCATAGAGTGAATATGTAACACCCTCCATAATTGCTCTGATGAAGTGTGAGCGTGTGTGGATTGCGGAAAGACCGAAGAAAACACCTCTGCAGTCGGGGTCGAGGTGCGGGGTTCTTTCGCCCATAAGATAGGGGAGATAGAGAAGCTTGTCGCATCCGATTGCTATTTCCGAAGCTTTTGCATCGGTTATAACATAAACATCCTTGCCTTCGCTTGCTGCCTGAGCAGATTCTTCGCCGCAGAAATTATTCTTGAACCACTGGAGCGAAAGACCTGCGCCCTGGGTAACGCCCATAACGTGCCAAGCACCGGGAACGGCACAGCAGAAGGTGTGGACTCTGCCTTTGGGGTCTATGACGGGGTTATCGGTGTGAGCGAAAACAACGCCCGAGGTGCCGATCGTTGTGAAAGCTTTGCCTTCTTCAACAACACCCATTCCGACTGCGGCGGCGGCATTATCGCCCGCACCGCCGACAACCGAAGTTGCGGGCGAAAGACCTGTTTTTTCAGCGGTATCGCTGTTGATATATCCCGTGATTTCGGGGGATTCATAAACCTTTGCGAGATATTCTTCTTTTATTGAAAGTGCGTCAATCATAACCTTTGACCACTTTCTCTGAGGAACGTCAAGAAGTTGCATTCCCGATGCGTCCGAAACCTCGGTTGCAAATTCGCCCGTAAGTCTGAAACGCAGATAGTCTTTAGGAAGAAGAATGTGGCGGCATTTCTCGAAAATCTCCGGCTCATTGTTCTTTACCCAAAGAATTTTTGATGCTGTGAAGCCCGTGAGTGCGGGGTTTGCGGTGATTTCGATAAGTTTTTCTCTGCCGAGCATTTCGGTAAGCTCATCGCATTCCTTGCCCGTTCTCTGATCGCACCAGAGGATTGACGGACGAAGAACGTTGCATTCCTCATCGAGCATAACGAGTCCGTGCATCTGACCCGAAATGCCAATGGAAACGATGTCTTTTTTGTCAACGCCGCTGTCAGAAACAACCTTTGAAAGTGTTTCGATTGCGGCATCGTACCAGCCAGAGGGATTCTGCTCTGCCCAGCCGTTATGCGGCTGGAGAAGCTCATATTCACGGCTTGCGGAGGCAACGGTTGTACCTTTTTCGTCAAACAGGACTGTCTTTGTTGCCGAAGTGCCGAGATCTATACCGATAACATATTTCATCTTATTCACCAAACATAATGCCGTTTATTGCGGACTGAAGGTATTCCTGCTTGCCTGAGCCGGGGTCAGCGCATTTGCCGAGTGAGCATGCATATGCCGAAAGCTCTTCAAGAGTTGCTTCGCCGTCTGCAATCTTCTTGCCGATGCCCGAGCCGAAGCTTGAATATCTCTCTGCTTTGAAGCCGTCGATTGTGCCGTCTTCGATGATTTTTGCGGCTTTGATAAGGCCGAGTGCAAATGTATCCATACCGAGGATGAAACCGAGAACCATATCTTCACGGGTGTTGCTGGGTCTGCGGTTCTTTGCGTCGAAGTTAAGACCGCCGTTCTTCATACCGCCCGCTTTGAGCACTTCATACATACACATTGTTGCCGAGTAAACATCAAACGGGAATTCGTCTGTATCCCAGCCGAGTACGGGGTCGCCCTGGTTTGCGTCGATTGAGCCGAGCATACCGTTGATTGCCGAAATGCGAAGCTCGTGCTCGAAGGTGTGACCTGCAAGGAGAGCATGGTTTGCTTCAATGTTCATCTTGAAATCCTTATCAAGACCGTACTGACGGAGGAAACCGATTGCTGTTGCAGCATCGAAATCATACTGATGCTTCATCGGCTCC
>JAZNFD010000056.1:0-6476 GCA_045588975.1 Acutalibacteraceae bacterium
ACATGGCTACGATCCGACTTATTAATTTTGTTATACCTTGCCTGCTCGGAATAGAATCCTTGATTGCGGGCGAATTGAAGGATATGGGTGCATCGGATGTTGTTGCCGAAAACGGAAGGGTACTTTTCAGCGGCGATGAAAACATTCTTGCAAGAGTCAATATCTGCTCCCGTTTTGCAGAAAGAGTTCAGATTCTTGTCGGCTCATTTGAAGCAAGAAGCTTTGAAGAGCTTTTTCAGGGAACTAAAGCGCTCGAGTGGGAAAAATGGATTGGCTCGCTTGATGCTTTTCCAGTTAAAGGATATTCAATCAATTCAGATCTTTTCAGCACCCGTGACTGCCAGGCGATTATCAAGAAAGCGGTTGTTGAAAGGCTGAAGTCAAAATATAAAATTGAATGGTTTGAGGAAACCGGTCCTGTTCATCAGATTCAGTTTTCCATTATGAAAAACAAGGTTTCGCTTCTGATTGATACCTCGGGTTACGGACTCCACAAAAGAGGCTACAGACTTGACGCCAATGATGCGCCGATAAAAGAAACGCTTGCCGCAGCGCTTTGCAGCCTGTCGCATCTCAGACCTTATCACAAATTTTACGATCCTATGTGCGGCTCGGGTACGATTCTTATTGAAGGCGCTATGATGGCAGCAAATATTGCGCCGGGTATCAACCGAAGCTTCTCGGCTGAGCGTTTCGGTTTTATCGACAGAAAAATATGGGAAGAAGAAAGAGAAAGAGCGAGAACTCTTGAAAGAGAGCCGAATGATTTCGAAGCGTTCGGCTCGGATATTGATGCAAGGGCAATCGAGATTGCAAAAGTCAATGCTCAGAGAGCGGGTGTTGAGTCAAGAATCAACTTTAAGGTTGGTAATGTTTCTTCGTTTGTACCTTCCACCGACAGAGGAACGCTTATCTGCAATCCTCCTTACGGAGAAAGACTTCTTGATATTTCCGAGTGTGAAAAGATTTACAAGACTCTCGGCGAAGTTTTTGTTCAGAAAAAAGGCTGGTCTTACAGTATCATCAGCCCCGACGAGGAGTTTGAAAAGGCTTTCGGAAGAAAAGCCGATAAGAGAAGAAAGTTATATAACGGTATGATTAAATGCCAGTTATTTATGTATTTCAAATAATAAGGCGGAGAGGAAAAAACAAATGAAACATATTTTTATCATCAATCCTGCGGCAGGTCAGGGAAAGGCTCTTGATTTTATAAAGCCGAAAATCGAAGAAGTTTGTAAGAAATATTCTCTTGAATATGAGATTTATATTACAAAAGAAAAGAATGACGGCCTCAGATATGTTAAGGAGAGATCCGCGACGGGCGAGGAGCTTCGCTTCTATGCTTGCGGCGGTGACGGCACACTTTATGAGGTGGTTAACGGAGCATACGGTTTTAAGAATGTTCAGGTTGCGGTTATCCCTCTCGGTTCGGGTAATGACTTTATCAGACTTTTCGGAACAAAAGAAGATTTTTTGAACCTTGACGATGTTGTTAACGGCGTTCCCGTTGAGCTTGATCTTATCAAGTGTGACGATGAAATCGCAATCAACCAGTGCTCGATGGGTATGGATGCCGAGGTTTGTGCAATGCAGGGAAAGATTAAAAAGTTTCCTCTTGTAACCGGTGAGGGCGCATATTATATCGGTTGCCTCTATGCGCTTATGCGTAAATTCCATAACAAGTTCACAATCAAAATCGATGATAAAGAAGCATTTACACAGGATTGTCTTTTCTGTTTCTGCGGAAACTCAAGATGGTACGGCGGCGGATTTATGGCAGGTCCTCTTGCGCAGCCGGATGACGGACTTCTTGACTTTGTTATTGTTAAAGCTGATGTCAGCAGACTCAAGCTTGCAACTCTTCTCAACAAATATAAACGAGGCGAACATCTCGACTGGGATATAACCAATTTTCAGAGAGGCAAAAAACTTGTTATCCACAGCGATGTACCTGCGGCGGTTAACGTTGACGGCGAAACAAAATTTGTAACCGATACTTCATTCGAAATTGTTGAAAAGGGTATGGTTTATGTTGTGCCCGCAAAATCAAAGTTCCTCAAAGAAAGAGAAGCGAGAATTGCGAGTGAATAATTAATAAATTCTCAGAAAGGCGATATGCATATGAGACAGTGTCCTTCGTGCGGAAATTCCGTTGATGAAAATGCACAATTCTGCCCCGTTTGCGGTGCGAAAACTCAGAAAAATCCGGAAACCTCATCGTTTCAGCTGAAGCTTGAAGAGCTTATAAGCAAGTTTACCAATACCGCCAACACAACAGCCGATTATTCAGCTGATGATATTAACAGAAACAAACATATGGCGATTCTTGCTTATCTCGGTTTACTTTTTCTTGTTCCGCTCTTTGCTGCTAAAGACTCGCCGTTTGCAAGATATCACGTCAATCAGGGAATACTTCTTTTTGTTGTTCACGCTGTCGGAATTGCCGCTACTCAGATACCGTATGCAGGCTGGGCGGCAGGTGCGGTTGTGAATATTTTCACCACAGCTCTGTTCATTGTCGGTATTATCAATGCTTTCAAAGGTGAGGCAAAGGAACTTCCCGTAATAGGAAAATTCAGAATATTAAAATGAAATCGGAGTGCACACGGGTGCACTCTGTCTTTTTAGAGGTGTTGCTATGTTAAATACAAATGAAATCAGATTCAGACCCGACGGAAAGCTTATTGTTATGCAGGTCAGTGACCCGCAGGATATGAAATATGTCCGCAAGGCGATGGTGAATATGCTCAACCAGGCATACGATAAGTTAAGACCTGACCTTGTTATTTTTACCGGCGATAACATTCTCGGCAATCATCTGCTTGATGCCCGTTTCGGCACCCGTCAGATTGCAAGCGGTAAGGCGGCTACTCTTCAGATTATGAAGGATTCCATCAGACATATAACGAAACCGCTTGACGAAAGAAAGATTCCGTTTGCAATGATTTACGGAAATCACGACGATATGAATCTTGTTTCAAAGGATGAGCAGGCGGAGATTTACCGTCAGAGCCCGATGTGCCTTCCGATGAACACGAGAAACGGAAAGCTTGACTGCGATACATACAACATCCCTGTTTTGTCATCCGACGGCGAAAAAGTTCTTTTCAATTTCTGGATGCTTGACAGCGCCTGGTACGACAAAAAAGAGGATAAATGCTATCAGGCAATAAAGCCTGAAACTGTTGAATGGTATAAGAAAACATCCGCTGAACTTAAGGAAAAGAACGGCGGAAAACCCGTGCCATCGCTTATGTTTGCCCACATTCCTTTGCCGCAGATTAACAATCTCATTGAACAATGCGGTCAGAATGATATCGGCGCAGTCAAAACGCATAAGGGATGGTACAGACTCAGACCTGATATTGCACGAGGCTCAATGGGTGAGCTTCCGTGTATTATTGAAGATGACGGCGGAATTTTTGATGCCGCTCTTGAATGCGGTGATGTCAAGGGCATTGTTTCGGGTCACGATCACCGCAATTGTTTTGAGGGTAAATATAAAGGTATTGAATTTATCCAGACCTCGTGCGCTTCCTTCCGTTGCTACGGTGACAAAACAAGAGGCGTAAGAATTTTTGAATTCGATGAAAGAGCACCGGAAGAATATATAACATATTTCTTTAATTATGATGAGCTTTGCGGAAGAGGAATTGTGGCTAAAGCGCGCTATTTCTGGGATGCAGATGAACTTGAAAAGAAAAAATATACTGCCGTTGCAGGCGTTGCAACAGCAGCAACCGTTGCGGCGGGTGTTGTTGGCAGACTCATCAAAAAGAAATAAAGGAGAAGATGTTATGAAAAAACTTTTGTCGGTTATTCTTGCACTTGCGATGACTGTTTCGTGCTTTACCGTTGCTTTTGCGGAAAACGAATCCGGACTTTCGAACGGGTACGAGTCCGTTACCGAAACAATGGCGGATGGCGAACCCTCTGACGGAAGTGAGCCTGCAGTTGGCGGAAATACAGATGAAAATGCAGGCGACGGTGAAGTTACTGATAATAACGAAATCGTGGCAACAATTTCGCTTTGTTCGTGTGTTTATGTATGGCCGATTTCGGGACACACATGGATATATGTTCATAACAACTCCGATGAACCTTTACAGGTCGGATATTACGAAGTGCCTGCAGGCGAGGGTGTTTCGATAGGTGCGTTTTCATTTTCAGTTCTTGACGGATGGGGAATCTATTATAACGTCGAAGCCTACAAGGAAAACACAAAAGGCAGAATGAACAGAGTACGTTCAATTTCAGAGGATATGACGGCGAGCAACCTAGAGAAGCTCAACAGGAGTCTCAGAAATTATCCCAACTATTGGGGTATAGTCGGAAACTGCGCAACATTTGCTTTTTCAATGTGGAACTCGGTGACGGGAGATGCTTATTTCTCGCTTCTGATTCCTGCAATATCCGATTTTATGATTATGCTCGGCGGTGGCAAGCAGGGTGTGCTTGAAATGTACTGTCCCTCAAGAGACCGCGTTTTCAGACAGAGAGGCTCAGGGGATAACGGGTATCTCGACGAAGTGAGCGACTACACGGTAAGTTGATGGAGGTGAGTGTTTATGGCAAAAGAAAAGAGATTTGAAAAGGTGTATACGCAAGGAGCACTTGAGACTATCGAGATTCTTGTTGACAGAGAAACGGGCGTGAACTATCTGTTCCGTCAGAACGGATATGCAGGCGGACTTACTCCGCTTCTCGACCGTGACGGCAAACCCGTTGTAACACCGATTATAAACAAATAAAAACGGTATAAGACATCTGTATGGCGGCTTGATTCAAGCCGCCTTTTCTTGTAATAAAATTGTAATCGAGGGGTAATTATTTGTAACTTGTAAATGAACTGCCGTTATTCTACAATATAATTGGAAAAAGGAATAAATTAATAATGACGGAGGTATAAAAAGATGAGAAGATTTATTGCTGTTATGATGATTGTTGCAGTACTGTTTTTATCTGTTTCGGGATGCAAAAATGAAGTTGAAAATGAAACGACAACATCGGCGGTCGAAACTCAGTTTCATACCGAAAATGAAACGGAAACGAAAATGGAAATTACTTCAACAGAAGAAGAAACAACTGAAAAACCTGTTGAGAATATCAAAAGCGGAAAAATAGAAATTGAAAACGAGAGATACAGTTTTACGATTCAGAAAACGGAATTCGAGAAGAATTATTCAGAAGAAATATTAATGGACATAACCCATCTTGTTCCGATGCTGTATGGTTATGATGATTATGACAACTGGAACGGAACACCTAATGAGGTTATCAATGATGCCTTGCGGTGTATGCAAGCATCAAGAAATAATTGGTTTTTTGAACGATATGATTCGGATACCGTTCAGTGGAAAGCGGCATACAATGAAATGCAAAAGAATCCTTATCGGATATCGGATGATTTCGTTATTACAGATGTAGAAAGTATCAACAATTATTTGGAAGACAGATTTGGTCCGCAAGTGAGAAAATTCAAAGCATCAGATTTTGATACATACGATGAAGTTAAGATTAGTGACGATTCAATAACAGAAGAGTTTGATTTGCTTTCTTACCGGTACACATATCTTCCCGAATGCGGACTTATTGCGTGCTTTATGTCTGAAACAACCGGATTTGAATCGAATGCGGCTTATATATATGATATACAGACCGTTGACGGAACATATGTTGTCAAGGCTGTTTCCGGTTCGGAAAACTATCTTGAAAAATCGGATACATTTGAGGATATTCAAGCGAGTTCACTCAAACAGTTAAACGGTTATACGGAAGAATATCTCAGAGATTTCACGATGACGGTTGCTTATGATGACAACGGTAATTTATATATGAAAAGCGTAAAATCAAAATATGTTTTAGCTGAAAATGTAAAAAATAATTATAAAGTAGTTACGGACGGTTCTCCGATAGAGCTCAGAACCACAGAACTGTTTTCAAAAAGAGATACAGTAGTTGGAATGATTCCGAACGGTGCGGAAATATATGTGACGGATAACGGCGGTAACAAAGCCTGGGTAATTACAGAAGAACATTACGGATATGTCGAAAAGGAATATTTAGCCCCGATTGAATAACACAACCCCCGAAAAGGTTTTATCCTTCTCGGGGGTCGTTCTTTATAATTATTACATTATATATTAAAGAGTAGTGAGAGTTTCCATAACATAGTTGCCGAAATCCTCGCAGGTTGCGCCGTCTGCACGGCCTGTAATCTTAAGCTTCTTTTCTTCGTACATGCAGATGTCGAGTGCTCTTTCGAGTTTGTCAGCTTCCGCCTGCTTGCCGATGTTTGCGCTGCCTGCCGTGCCTACGCCGCCCTGGAACTCTGCAGCTTCGTCTGTGATGATATCGCCGTAAAGATTGGGAAGAACGAATACCTTGAAGTCAGTTCTTCTTTTCTTATCGATAAGTTTTGCGGTTGTGATGTCGATATACCATTCATCGGTTGTGATTTCGGGATATTCCTTGCC
>JAZNFD010000057.1:0-1909 GCA_045588975.1 Acutalibacteraceae bacterium
TTATGAAGTCCGCCCATATCCCGAACGAGTTCATCACCGGGTCTGACGTGAAGATGATAGGTGTTTGAGAGCATTACCTGACAGCCGATTTCTTTCAGATCAACAGCAGAAAGTGCGCCCTTGATTGCGCCGCAGGTTGCAACGTTCATAAATGCGGGGGTCTGAACAGTACCGTGAACGGTCACGAACTCTCCCCTTCTTGCGTTGCCGTCTTTTTTAATCAGTTTATACATAATTACTCCTCGTAGAAAAGACAAGAATCGCCGAGTGAAAAGAATCTGTATTTTTCTTCAACGGCAATTTTATAAGCGTTCATTGTGTTTTCGTATCCGCAGAAAGCGCTGACAAGCATAATCAGAGTGCTTTCAGGCAGATGGAAATTCGTGATAAGGCAGTCGATGCATTTGAATTCGTAGCCGGGATAGATGAAAATATCCGTCCATCCGTCATCCTCACAGATTTTACCCTTGAAATTTGCAACCGATTCAAGAGTACGGCAGCAGGTTGTGCCGACGGCAAAAACTCTTCCGCCGTCTGCCTTTGTGCGGTTGATTATATCTGCGGTTTCGGCGGGCAGATGATAATGCTCTGAATGCATATGATGATCTTCAATCTCGTCCGCTTTGACGGGTCGGAACGTGCCGAGACCGACGTGAAGAGTCACAAAGCCGATTTCAACGCCCTTTTCACGGATTTTATCCATCAGCTCGGGTGTGAAATGCAGACCCGCAGTCGGTGCGGCTGCACTGCCTTCTTCTTTGGCATAAACTGTCTGATATCTGTTTTTATCCTCAAGTCTTTCGGTTATGTAATGAGGAAGCGGCATTTCGCCGACCTTGTCGATAACTTCAAAGAAATTTCCTTCAAATCCGAATTTTGCGATGCGGTTTCCGTCAGGCAGAACTTCAATTACCTCGGCGGTCAGAATACCGTTGCCGAACGTGAACTTATGGCCGACTCTTGCTTTTTTGCCCGGTCCCGTGATGACCTCCCACGTGTCATAGCTCTTCTGGTTGAGAAGAAGGAACTCAACAACCGAGCCCGTGTCCGTTCTCGTGCCGTACATTCTTGCGGGAAGAACCTTTGTGTTATTCAATATCAGGCAGTCGCCCGGATTTAAAAAGTCAATAACATCTTTAAATACAAGATGCTTGATTTCACCCGTTTTTTTGCTCACGGCAAGCATTCTCGAGCAGTCTCTCGGTTCAACGGGAGTCTGTGCAATCAGCTCCTGCGGCAAATCGTAATAAAAATCGCTTCTTTTCATTAAAAATCCTCAAAATATTCATTAAAATTTAAATATATTTGTATAAATAATTGTTTGACTTAATACTGTGAACTGTGATATTATCATAATATTATAATATCTTTTTGTCAAGGCACATATTGACTTAAATTTATTCGTTAAAAATCGTAAAATTTATCAGTTTTCTGAAATGAGGTTAAAGCTATGAAAAATTACAAAGTAGGTATCGTAGGCGCAACCGGTATGGTTGGTCAGCGTTTCGCAACACTTCTCGAAAACCACCCCTGGTTTGAAGTTACCGTTCTTGCGGCAAGCCCCCGCTCGGCAGGCAAGACATACAAAGAAGCTGTCGGCTCAAAATGGTGCATGGCAACAGATATCCCCGCAAAGATGGCAGATATGATTGTTATGGATGCTACCGCAGACATCGAAAAGATCGCTTCATCGGTTGATTTCATCTTCTGCGCAGTTGATATGAAGAAAGACGAAATCAAGGCTCTTGAAGAAGCATATGCAAAGGCTGAATGCCCCGTTGTTTCAAACAACAGCGCTCACAGACATACTCCCGACGTTCCCATGATCGTTCCCGAGCTCAACACAGAGCACGCTCAGATCATCAACTCACAGAAGAAGAGACTCGGCACGGAGAGAGGCTTTATCGCT
>JAZNFD010000058.1:0-2050 GCA_045588975.1 Acutalibacteraceae bacterium
AGTCTATTTTTCCATTTCGCTATATCTCCTTTTGAATAATATATTATTTTATAAAACCATATTGTTTATATATTATATATAATAATAATTATAATGTCAAGCATTAGTTATACAGCAGGCTTTCCGGAAATGTAACATCCGAGGCAATCCGACGGATTGGTTTTGCTGCATTTCCGGCAATTTGTTTCGATGTCTGAATACACAGCAGATTTGTATGCAGTGCTTCCGCAAAGCTCCGTAACGGCTGCCGCAAAATCGGTTGAATCAATGTTATCGGGAATGATTTTTCTGTGAGAATCGGAGAGTTTGATTCCGTTTCCGTGAAAGCGGAGTTTTCCGTTCGTTCCGCGTTTGAACGAGAAAACTGCGGCGTCGTTCATCAAATCTGTCGTCGCTCCGTTACAGCAGATGACAATATCTTTTTTTGAAATCGGTTCGTAAAACGGGCGCAGCATAACCGATGCTCCGTAATCATTATAAATTTTCCGGCAGGTTTCGGTATATCTTTCGGGGCGCGAAGTGACGACTCTCAGAGGCGAAGCCCAGGGGATAAGTCTGACTGTTTCGCCGCACATAACGGCGTTTCTGTCAATCACGGTTACTGATGTTTCCGAGGGAAGGGGATTTGTTTCTTCAATTATTTTCACGGCGGTGTTAAAAATAAAAATGCCGTTGGAGTATCCGGGCAAAAAACGTTTTAGATTTGGTTTATCGGGCAGCGGAAAGCTTCTCGGTGCAACGATTCTTGATGCGTAGCAACCGCTTTTTTCTTCAATCACAGAGTAATCGGGGCCGCTTTTTTCGTTGAACACATCAATCATATAAAACGGCATACCGTTTTCGGTTGAAACAGATACGGGGGTGCTGTTGTTGATTCTTTTTTTCAGACGTTTTCTTTTCAGAAAACCGCCCGAAGAATCTACGGTTCTTAAAAGAACAAACACATTATCTCACCTTTCATTGCATAGTCTTATTACTGAAAACTATGCGTTCAAAGGCAGGATAATGTGTTAATTCTTATTCATCTTTAAATACGAGTTCAAGCTCTTCTTCTGTCAATTCGCGGCATTCGCCCTCTTCAAGCGAGGTGTCAAGCTTAAGCGAACCGATCTGTATTCTGCGCAGTTGCTCAACGTTGTTGCCGAGAGCGTGAAACATTCGCTTGACCTGATGGTATTTACCTTCTCTGATACATATTTCCGCAGCGGGCAAACCTTCGTTTGTTGTAAAGGCTTTTGCCTTTGCAGGCAGACATTCCGTGCCGTCTCCGAGAGTAATTCCGTCCTCTAATTTCTTTATATCACTGTCATTAATAGGGAAAGAAAGTGTTGCCTGATATGTCTTGAAAACGTGATGAGAGGGACTCATAATTCTGTGGGAAAAAGCGCCGTCATCGGTTATAATTAAAAGACCCGTGGTGTCTCTGTCAAGTCTTCCTGCAGGGAAAAGACTTCTTCTTTTAAGCTCAGCCGGTATGATGTCGATAACCGTCTTTTTTGCAGGGTCGGTTGTTGCGCTGATGACCCCCTTAGGCTTGTTGAGCATAATATAAACATGCTCTTTCGCTGTAAAGTTATATCCCTTTACATTTATATCGTCAACATCTGCATCAACCAGCTCTTCCGCACGCAAAACGAGCCTTGAGTTGACCGTCACAGCCCCGTCTTTTATTAGCTTACGGGCGTCTTTTCGCGAAACATTGCAGTTGAGTGCTATTAACTTGTCAAGACGTTTCAATCCCATAACTGACCTCTGATTTTCAATGATAAAGAATAACAAAGGGTCGGTAGTTAGCCGACCCTTTGGATTAACTTTCAGCTTAAATTATGCAAGCTCTGCGAAGTACTTGATTGTACGAACCATCTGGCTTGTGTAGCTGTTTTCGTTGTCATACCATGAAACAACCTGAACCTGATAGAGACCGTCTTCAATCTTAGTAACCATTGTCTGAGTAGCATCGAAGAGTGAGCCGTAAGTGATACCGATGATATCGCTTGAAACGAGTTCTTCTTCTGTGTAGCCGAATGAAGCTGATGAAGCAGCCTTCATA
>JAZNFD010000059.1:0-6596 GCA_045588975.1 Acutalibacteraceae bacterium
GATTTTTTATAACTGGGAAGAAATCCGTGACGTTTCACGCCCGAATTCCCTTGCTCACGCTTGCTTTTATGCGGGCAGAAGAATCGGCTATAAGCAGGCAGGCGAAGAGCTGACGAGATCCGCAATTGAGTATCTGAAGAAATATGATACGGACTTCACCTTCATCTATTTCGGCTATCCCGATATGCAGGGTCATAATTTCGGCTGGATGACAGATGAATATAAGGAAGCCGTTCAGAGCAGTTGGGATAACATCGAAAAGCTGATGAACGAACTCGGAGATGAATATACATATATTATAACTGCCGACCACGGCGGCCACGACAGAACTCACGGCACGGATATGCCCGAGGATATGCTGATTCCCGTGATTATCAAGGGCGGGGATTTTGAAAAAGGAAAAGATCTCGGAGAAATAAACATTATGGATATTGCACCGACGGTTGCAAAACTTCTCGGAGTTCAGCCCGATCCCGAATGGGAAGGCAAAAGCATCATATAAAACGAACGACCTCTGCGTTTGGCAGAGGTCGTTTTGCTGTGTGATTTTTTATTTGTGCATACCGAGAATTTCTTCGATCGGTTCTCTGAAGTCTTTCGAAACGCTCGGGAGAGACTTGCCCTTTCTGACAAATGCGGTATAAATCATACCCTTGCGGTCGGTGGACATCTGGAATTTTGAAATGAGCTTTGTGAGTTCTTCGGTTTTATCCGCATTTTTAAGATATACGCAGTTTTCCGCCGTGATTTCAACGGTTGCATCGTTCTTTGCGGAAACGATAACCTCAAGAGTCTTACTCTTTACGATTTCCGCACCGGCGTTTTTGTCGTCAACGGAGACGGTGATATCCGCATTTGTGATATCCTTGAGTTTTACGATGTATGTTCTGGTTTCAGGAGCCACGGAGCTGTCGCCTTCGGCTTTTT
Source organism: Acutalibacteraceae bacterium (assembly GCA_045588975.1). Taxonomy (GTDB): domain Bacteria; phylum Bacillota; class Clostridia; order Oscillospirales; family Acutalibacteraceae; genus CAG-177. Next base: position 928 of record JAZNFD010000059.1, read on the forward strand.
TTATTGTGAAGCTGACTTTGTTTCCGCTTTCGGCAACGGTGAATGCGGTTTTGAGGTATTCGCCGTTCTGATAAGAAAGGGTTTCGCCGTCGTCTTCATAGAGAGTGAAGGTGTTGTTGCCTCTGTAAACAAGAAGCTCAAGCTTTTCGGGGTTTGAGCAGTCGTTTGTTCTGTCGTTGGTATCCATAGGGATAATTGCACCCTCTTTTGCAAGAACGGGGATTGTTTCAACGTCACGGAACATTTTAACGAAGCGATTGCCCTCGTAGATTCTGTCGGTGAAAATATCGGTATATCTGCCCTCGGGAATCCACACATTAACGCCCGCAAGGTTGGTTTTTGCGCTTGTATGCTCGGTTATCGGAGCGACGATAAGCTCTGTGCCGAAGAAGAATTCGTTTTTGCACTTGTATGCACTCTCATCCTCGGGATAAGCATAATACATCGGCTCGCAGATTGCTCTGCATTCGGTGTGGGTGCGGTAGTTCATTGTGTAAATGTAGGGGAGGAGCTTGTGGCGGAGGCGCAGAGCATCCGTTGAGATTTTCTGAACCGGTCCGCTGAATTTCCACGGCTCTTTGCCTGCAAATTCATTGTTGGTTGAGTGCAGACGCATAACGGGGCTGAATACTCCGAGCTGCACCCAGCGCAGATAAAGCTCGTCATCTCTCTTACCCATGCAATGGCCGCCGATATCGTGGCTCCACCAAGGGTAAGCAACGTTTGAGGCGGTTGCGGTGAATCCCGGCTGGAAATCGAGGCTTTTCCATGTCTGGGTGGTGTCTCCGCTGAAGCCGAGGGGGTATCTCTGGCTGCCCGCACCGCAGAAACGTGAAAGAATGAGCGGTCTGTGATTGTCCTTTGCGTTGTCGAGAAAATGATAGTGATTGAGCGCCCAGAGGGGGTCGAGACCGGGGGTGGCGGTGTTTTTACCCTGCTGCCAGTCAATCCACCAGAAGTCAACGCCCGCCTTTTCAAGCGGATGATGGAGAATGTCGAAATAATTCTCGGTGAATTTCTTGTCGGTTATGTCGAATGCAACGGGTTTCTTCTCTTTCGGATTCTGACCCATCGCCTTGCACATATCTTCATACTGTTCTTCAAACCAGCGTACACCCATTGACGGATGAATGTTGAATGTGACGTGATAATTATCATCCTTGAGCTTTCTGATGAAGCCGTAGGGGTCGGGGAAAAGCTCGGTGTTGAAGCTGTAACCCGTCCAGCCGACAGACCACACGTCATAGACGTATTCCATGAAATTCAGATGCTTTGACACCTTATGGGCATCCTTGCCGAATTTCTCTTTGATTTTAACCCAATGCCAGTCCATATCAACCGTTGCAACGGTGATGGGTATTTCTTCTTCCTTGAATTTATCCATAAGGCTCAGATATTCATCCTGTGAATAATCCTTGTATCTGCTCCACCAGTTGGAGAGAGCGTATCTCGGGATGAGAGGCACTTTGCCCGTGAGCTTATACAAGTCGGTTGTTGCGCCGATGTAGTCGTTGCCGTAGGCGAAATAATATTTATCGCTTCCCTTGTTATCTTTGGGAAGAATTGAGCCGTCGGGCTTGATTGCGAGAGTTTCGCTGTCATCAAGCACGGCAACACCGTTCTTTGAGCATACGCCGTCGGTGAGTTTAATTATACCTGCGGTAATGTCAAGCGTTCTGCAAGTGCCCTTAAGGTTGCCCGATTTATAGTTTTTAACTGTTCTTCCGTCTGCAAGTCTGATGCTGAGCATTTTGTTTGATTTGAACGAATAGACAAAAGTTGCGCCCGAAGTTCTGATTTCGATAATTCCGTTTGATTCCTTGGCTTCGAATTCGGTTTTGCAGAAGTCGCGGAACCACACGCTCTGGGTCGGCTCGTCGCAGAATTTACCCTCACTCTGCACCTCAACACGAAGCAGGCAGGGCGCAATGACGGTAAGCCTTGTTTTGCCGTTTACGATTGTCTGTTTTTTGTCCGCAACGGGAGAGCAGTCGATTTTGAATCTTTTTGAAAAATTATCCATAATTTACTCCCTGATAATTTAATTAAATCAATTATATATCTTTGGGGGAGTAATGTCAAACAGATTAATTTTGCTCAATTATTTTCGGCTTTTCTTCGCCTATATTTTCAAGGCACACGAAATTCCCGCCGAACGAACAGGCTTTTTCGCTTTCCGCAAAGGAAATTGCGGTGCTTTCCAATCCGATATATCTGAATTGCTCCGAACAGTTTCTGAAAAATCCGAGAGTTGCCAGGAGCTTTGTTTTTTCTTTCGGAAGGGTGACGGTTGTATCTTTAAAGACGGTTTCGGTGCATCGGGTGAACGCGACGGGCAGGGTTACTCCGTTTATGCATATTCCCGATTTTTCTTCGTAGGCATTATCGTTGCTTTTTCCGAACGGGATTGAGAAGAAAAGAAAATCGAGAACACAGCTTTTCTTCTGCGTGACGGGAATTCTGGCACGGATTTCGTTGCTTTGCGTGTATCCGATGCTGCGATCCGTACGGGCAACGACATATCCCTTTGCTCTGCAGAAACTGACTGTCAGGTCTCTGTTTTCCTCGATTCCGCTGATAAGCAGGTCGCCTTTGAGCACGGGGTTTCCGATTTTCTGCTCCTGAGTGCCGTTGAACGGGCGGAGAATCACAATCTGACCGTCCCTTGATGCAACTATGTCCGACGGGTCGCTGTTTTCGTCGGTTTCGGGTGTGACAACTCTTTCGCGCACTTCGATGAGCGCGGAGCTTCCGTTGATATTGATGTTGAGCCAGGTGAGGTCAGGCAGCTTTTGCAATGCCGCAATTTCAACCGAATTGATGCCGATTCTTTTGCCTGCAACTCCTTTTCTGACCCCGAGTTCTTCGAAAACGGAGATTATTTCTTCGGACGGCACGGTTTTGTTACCGATAACGTCGATGCTCCATATTCTCGTTGAAAGGATGCAAAGCATTGAAACGCAGAAGCAAGCGCCGACTATCAGACCCGCTCTTTTGCTGTGACGGTCAAGAAAAAACGGAAGTCCGTATTTTTGACTCATACGCACTTTCATACCCGATTTTTTTGCGACGGGTCGGATTCTGCGGTATCCCGAGCGGTCTGCTTTTGCGTGGATAATGCCGTCGATGCTCATTAAATCCCAAAGTATTATGCCTCTCATTCTGCAAAGGTTGAGAAATCTTTCGGGGAATCCGCCGCGTGCCGTGAAGCAGACGTAACCCCTGATGAATCTGATGAATTTCAGAATAAGCATATAATTCTCCTAATTACGGAAGTCAACACCCGTTATTGTTCCTCTTATAATTGTCTGACCGCCTTGCATTGAAATAATCGTCAAGCCGCATCCGCAGACACGCACGGTCAGTTTGCCCATGTTGAGCGAAATAAGAGTATCTCCGTATTCAATAACGCCCTGACAGCCCTCGATGATCGCTTCTCTGTTGCCGTTGAGCTCGATGTGAGCATATCCCGACAGCGCATCCTGAGGTAAATCAAGGCTGCGTGTTAATGATTCGATTATATCCTCCGCTTTGCCCCGATAATTTTTTCTGTTTTGCATCCGTACCACCCCTTTTTAGCAACTTATGAAAGCGGAGTGTTAAAAATGACAGATGAAGCATATTTTCTAATGGTGAATAACATTGAAAAAGCTTTTATTTTTTATCGGTATTGCGGTTTTTGCCGTTCTTTTTTTCTTCCCCGCCGAGTTTGTGTCGGGTTTTTCTGCGGGGCTTTCAAACTGTGCGCAGGTTGTGATTCCCTCGCTTTTTCCGTTTCTTGTTGCGTCCTCGGTTGCAGGGTCGTGCGAGCTGCCGTCATTCATAAAAAGGATTGCGGAGCCGATAACGCAGAGATTATTCCGTCTGCCCGCCGACTGTCTGCCCGCAATAATTCTCGGTCAGCTCGGCGGATATCTTTCGGGCGCCAAAGCGGCGGATTCCCTTTATTCTTCGGGAGTTTTGAGCAAAAGTCAGACGCAGAAGCTTTTGCTTTTCTGCATTAATTCGGGCGTGGGATTTTCCGTCAACGCAGTGGGAAATGCGCTTCTCGGCTCAAGAGATGCGGGCAGAATTCTTTTGATTTCGCTGAGCGTTTCATCGCTTGTTATGGGATTTTTTCTTCGTTTTCTGCCCGACACAGACTCGGGAGTGCCTGAAACGGTTTGCAAAAAAATCACGTTTTCCTCCGCGGTGGTCGGGAGTGTTTCGTCGGCATCGTCATCAATGCTTGTCTGCTGCGGATTCGTCTGTTTTTTTTCGGGATTGATTGGCGTGATCGGCGGGGTTATAAATAATCAGACGGCAAAAATAATTGTTTCGTGTCTGCTTGAAGTGACAAGCGGATGTGCGGATGCGGCGGGCAAAATATCAATTCCCGTTTTTGCGGCGGTCTGCGCATTCGGCGGTCTGTGCGTGCATATGCAGATTTTTTCGCTCTCAAAGGATTTCGGAATCAACATACCTCTTTTTTATCTGTTCAGAGCCGTTCATTCTGTTTTGTCATATGCCGTGTGCGGAATGATACTTTATTTTTATCCCGTGGACGTCTCTGCTTCGGTTTCGCTCGGTGCGAATGCGGAAATATGGTCTTTTTCGGCGCCTGCGGCGGTATCGCTCCTTTTTCTCTGTTCTCTTTTGATATTAGACCTTGATAACGGCAGAGAATTATGTTAATATTCAAAAGAAAGGTTGTTGAAAGATGAGAAAGAAACTTTTTGAAAAGAAAAAATATCCGCCGCTGTGTGAGCATTGCGTTCACGGCAGACTTTCCCCCGATGAACAGTCCGTTCTTTGCATAAAAAAGGGGATAGTTGCCACCGACGGCAAGTGCGGAAAATATTCATACGACCCGTTGAAGCGCAGACCCAAGAAACCGCTTATGATAGAAAAAGCCGACCCGTCTGATTTCGAACTTTGAGGTGATGTGAAATGAAAATGATAAAAGAATTTGTATGTAATCCGCTTCCCACCGCAAACTGCCACGCATCAACCGTTCTTCCTTTGCCCGACGGCACCGTTCTCGCCGCATGGTTCGGCGGCACGAAAGAAAGCACTCCCGATGTTGATATCTGGTATGCCCGCAGAGATGAAAACGGCTGGGGAGAGCCGAAAAGAATTACGTATCACAGCAGAATCCCCCATTGGAATCCCGTTCTTTTTCTCCGAGAAAACGGCGAGGTTATCCTCTACTTCAAGGTCGGAAAGAACATTCCGCCCTGGCGCACATTTTTCTGCGTTTCAAAAGATAACGGTATAAGCTTTGATGCACCGAGAGAACTTGTCCCCGGCGACAGAAGCGGCGGCAGAGGTCCCGTAAAGAATAAATGTATCCGTCTTTCGGACGGCCGTGTGCTTGCTCCCGCATCAAATGAACTCAGAGGCTGGAATTGCTTTGTTGATACATCTTTCGATGACGGTATAACCTGGAAAAAAGGCGCAAAAATAAAAACAAAACAGACCGCACCCATTCTCAACAGCCTCAATCGTTACACATCAAATCTCATTCCGATGATTCAGCCGACTCTCTGGGAATCCGCACCCGGAAAGGTGCATATGCTGACCCGTACCGCAGTCGGTAAGGCATACAGATGCGATTCCGACGATTACGGTGAAACATGGTGTACCGCATATGAGACAAGCCTTCTCAACAATAACAGCGGACTTGATGT
>JAZNFD010000060.1:0-3273 GCA_045588975.1 Acutalibacteraceae bacterium
ATATTTTTTCAGTTCTTCGATAACATAAAAAGTTGAAAAAGCGACAAAAAAACCAAAAGCTTTATTTAACGTTCTTCTATCCGATGGATCAGTCAGATCAAAACCACCGATTAAATAACTGACAATTAATATCGGAAGAAGAAAAGCCGCTCCCCATTTAATCAATACCAGTGAAGCCTTATTACGGAATTTCATTTTCTCACCTCTTTTAAATTATATTTCAAATCAAAAGATAATTCAAGAAAAAAAATAAAAGGCTGTCACAAGGACAGCCCCATTAAATCACATTGAATCAATATATCTGCAAGCGGCAAGAGCAGCAACAGAGCCGTCTGCGGTTGCGGTTGTAATCTGTCTTATCTGCTTTTTACGGCAGTCACCCGCAACAAAAACGCCTGCGGTTTTGGTAACACAGCTCTCATCAGAATCGATATATCCCCAATCATCAAGACCTGCTATATCTGCAAATGCACCGTTATTGGGAATAAGACCGATTGCAACAAAAAGTCCGTTAACCTTGAGTTCACTCTCGGATTTGTCTGATTCCTTTACAAGCTTCAGACCCTCAAGAGATTTGTCACCGATAAGCTCGGAAATAACCGTACCCATAATGAATTCAACATTATCCTTCTCTCTGAGCTTTTCAACAAGACGAGCCTCGCCTGTGAAATAATCGAGATTCTGGATAACATAAACCTTTTCGCAGCCTTCGGAAAGAAGAACAGCTTCCTGCAAAGCGGAGTTACCGCCACCGAGCACTGCTACGGTCTGACCCTTAAAGAATGCACCGTCACAAACTGCGCAATATGAAATGCCTTCGCCGACAAGTTCATTTTCGTTGGGCAAGCCAATCTGTCTGTGCTTGACGCCAGTTGCGATAATAACAGCCTTTGCTTTGTGCTCACCGTCCTCCGTTACAACGGTTTTGGTTGCACCGTTATCACGGATTTCGGTTACTGTTTCCATTTCGATTTCCGCGCCCTGATTGAGCACCTGATCAATGAGTTTTTCGGCAAATTCATTGCCGCTCATCTTTGCAAAACCCGGATAATTCTCAATCTGCGGTGAATAGGTTATCTGACCGCCGAAAGTGCCTTTTTCAAGCACAAGAACGGTTTTATCGGCTCTGAGAGCATAGAGCGCTGCGGTAAGTCCCGCAGGCCCTGCTCCGATTATGATAATATCATACATTAAAATCTTCCTCAGATAGCTGCGCCTTTTGCAGCTTCAATGAATTTCTTGATTTCGGAAACGCCCGAATACTTCTCAACAGCACCGCCTGCAATAACAATAAGGGTGGGAGCCTGTCTTACGCCGAACTTGATTGCAAGGTCTTCGTTTTCATAAGCCATAATCTCGTTAACCGAAATATCAGCCTTATCAAGAAGTGAAAGAGCAATCTTGCAGTTGGGGCAAGTGCTTGTCTTGAAGAGATAGAGACCGTCTGCAAGTGCGGGAGTTTCTTCTGCAATCTGTTCTTCAGCAACTGCTGCGGGAGCCTTAACTGTACCGTGCTTGCTGATATCGGAGCTTGACATATCATAAACCTTACGTTCTTTGTATTCCTGAGTCTTACCGTCGTTCCAGTTCTGAACGGGTCTGTAATAACCTGTGATACGGCTGTAAACCTCAGCACTTTCGCCGCATTCGGGACAAGTGAAATGCTCACCGGCGATGTAGCCGTGGTTCTTACATACGGAATATGTGGGAGAAATTGAGTAATAAGGAAGTCTGTAGTTTTCTGCAATCTTTCTTACAAGATTTGCGGCTGATTTCCAGTCGGGAAGCTTTTCGCCGAGGAATGCATGGAAAACAGTACCCGAAGTATAAAGGGTATGAAGTTCATCCTGCATATCAAGCGCTTCAAAAACGTCAGCAGTGTAACCAACGGGAAGATGTGAGCTGTTGGTGTAGTAGGGTGTGCCGTCGGAAGCGGTGATGATGCCGGGATATCTCTTCACGTCGTGCTTTGCAAGACGGTATGAGGTTGACTCGGCGGGAGTTGCTTCGAGGTTGAAGAGGTCGCCGTACAATTCCTGATAGTCGGAAAGACGGCTTCTCATATGATTAAGAACTTCCTTCGCAAACTTCTGGGTTTTCTCGGTTGTCATATTTGCTCTGAGCCAGTTAGCGTTAAGACCGACTTCGTTCATACCGACAAGACCGATAGTTGAGAAATGGTTTGTAAATGTTCCGAGGTATCTCTTTGTGTAAGGATAAAGACCTTCATCGAGAAGCTTTGTGATGATAGTACGCTTAACGTTGAGTGAACGAGCGGCAATATCCATCATCTTATCGAGTCTCTTGTAGAAATCTGCTTCGTTTTCAGCAAGATATGCGATTCTGGGAAGGTTGATTGTTACAACACCTACCGAACCTGTGCTTTCACCGCTGCCGAAGAAACCGCCGCTCTTCTTGCGAAGCTCACGAAGGTCAAGACGAAGACGGCAGCACATCGAACGAACGTCGCTGGGTTCCATATCGCTGTTAACGTAGTTTGAGAAATAGGGAGTGCCGTATTTTGAAGTCATTTCGAAGAGAAGCTTGTTGTTCTCTGTTTCTGACCAGTCGAAATCTCTTGTGATTGAGTAAGTGGGAATAGGATACTGGAAGCCTCTGCCGTTTGCATCGCCTTCAATCATAATCTCAATAAATGCCTTATTGATCATATCCATTTCAGCTTTACAATCTTTATATTTAAAGTCCATTTCCTTGCCGCCTACGATAGCATTCTGCTCTGCAAGGTCAGCGGGAACGGTCCAGTCAAGAGTAATGTTTGAGAAGGGAGCCTGAGTACCCCAACGGCTGGGAGTATTGACACCGAATACAAATGATTCAATGCACTTCTTGACCTGATCATAGGTAAGATTATCAACCTTTACGAAAGGTGCGAGATAGGTATCAAATGATGAAAAAGCCTGAGCACCTGCCCATTCATTCTGCATAATTCCAAGGAAGTTAACCATCTGATTACAGAGTGTTGAAAGGTGAGCTGCAGGAGCAGATGTAATCTTACCCGGAACACCGCCAAGACCCTCCTGAATTAACTGCTTAAGTGACCAACCTGCACAGTAACCTGTAAGCATTGAAAGGTCGTGAATATGAATATCAGCATTTCTATGTGCTTCTCCGATTTCGCTGTCATAAATTTCGGATAACCAATAGTTAGCAGTAATAGCACCTGAATTGCTTAAAATAAGCCCGCCGACTGAATATGTAACTGTTGAATTTTCTTTAACACGCCAGTCATTTATTTTTAAATAGTTATCCACA
>JAZNFD010000061.1:0-17681 GCA_045588975.1 Acutalibacteraceae bacterium
AATCCGTATTTCAACGGGGAAAAATCTCTTGACGAATGCATCGAAAACCTTAAGATGCAGACCCGACGTTACGCCAAGCGTCAGCTTACGTGGTTCAGAAGAGATGATAAGATCAAATTTATTTATATAGACGATTATTCAAGCGGAGAAGAACTTCTGAATGCCGCTTGTGAAATTATAGAGAGGAGTGTTACAGATGAAAACTAAAAATCGCATGCTGAAAATTCTTGCAATAGCGACGGCAGTAATCATTGTTTTGTTTTTTGCTGCGGAAATTTACGGAATTTCAAGCCGTAACTACATAACTCAGACTGTGTATGAGCAGACTGTTCTCAAAACAATTGATGCAAAAATGTATGTTGTCCGTGATGAGATAGTTCTGAGTTCGGCTTCGTCGGGCGTAATTGTTCCGCTTGCGGATAATGCCGAGAGAGTCAGTAAAGGCAGTATGATTGCCGCATCATTTACGAGTGAGGCTGCAGCGGAAAATTATGTTAAAGCCGGGTCGCTTGAAGAACAACTCGAAGCTTATAAAAAAATAGACGGTCAGCTCAGGCTTGCAAATATTGATCTTGGAAAGCTTACTGACGAAATCGATTCCGACTTCAAATCGATTATTGACGCGGCATATGACAATAACTACGGTACACTCGGCGATGATAAGCTTTCGTTCAGTGAAAAGCTTTCAAGAAAGCAGATTTCTCTCGGAACAACGGTTGATTGCTCCGAACGCATTGCCGAGCTTCAGAATGAAATATCGGCTCTTAACGAATCCGGAAAACCTGCCGAAATAATTACGGCTGAAGAATCAGGGTATTTTGTAAGCAAGCTCGACGGATTTGAAAATGTTTTAACGTGTAATGATATTGACAACCTTACCGAAGAAGTTCTTCAGAAAGCATTAGATGCTCAGAAGAGCGAAATTTCAGACTCGGCGATAGGCAAAATCATTGACGGCTATAATTGGTATATTGCAACGGTTATCGATTCGGCCGAAGCAGGCAGCTTTTCAAAAGGAAACTCCGTCAGACTTATTCTTGATGAGTCAGGCAAAACTCCCGTAAAGACATACGTGCATATGATAAAGAACATTGATTCATCAAAATCTCTTGTTGTTTTCAGATGCAACCTTATGAATGAGCAGTTAGCCTCACTTCGCAAGGTTGACGGAAAAATCATTATGGATGAATTCAAGGGTCTCAAGGTCAGCAGAGATGCCGTGCGCCTCGATGAGGACGGCAATTCAGGTGTTTATATCCGGAGAGGCAACATGGTTCATTTCAGAAGCCTTAACATCATTTATTCCGAGGATTCTTTTGTGATAGCTTCAAAACCTTCGGAAAACAGCGGAATAAAGCTCAGTCATACACATCTCAAGCTCTATGATGAGGTTGTTATTTCGGGAAAGGAGCTTGCGGATGGAATGGTTATCGAATGAAGAAAGATTTTCGGCGATTGAAGAAAACCTGAAAGTAATCAATGAAGAGATTGCGAAAGCAGCTCTAATGGCGGGCAGAAATCCCTCGGATGTCAGTCTTATGGCGGTAACAAAAACCGTCGAAAGCAGATTCATCAATCACGCAATTGCAAACGGAATCAGTTTGATAGGTGAGAATAAGGTTCAGGAAATTCTTCTTAAAGAGCCCGAACTTAACCTTGAAAATTGCAAGGCTCATCTTATCGGTCATCTTCAGTCCAACAAGGTCAAAAAGATAGTCGGCAAGGTTGACACAATTCAGTCTGTTGATTCCGTGTCGATTGCCAAAGAAATCGGCAAACGTTCACTCGAAGCAGGCATCACAACAAAAATTCTTCTCGAAGTGAACGCAGGAAATGAAGACAGTAAATTCGGTTTTTCTCAAGAAGAGGTTTTTGAAAGAGCATGCGAAATTTCAGAAATCGGCGGCATTGCGATCAACGGACTGATGTGCGTTGCTCCGATTTGCGAAAAAGAAGCCGAATTAAGGGCTGTTTTTTCAAATATGCACCGTATATTTATTGACATCGGTGCTAAAAAAATAGATAATATAAATATGAATGTTCTCTCAATGGGAATGTCAGGAGACTTTACACAAGCGATTCTCGAAGGCGCAAATCTCGTACGTGTCGGTTCGGCGATTTTCGGAATGAGAATCTACAGATAATTTAGGAGGAATTACCAATGGGATTCAAAGAAAAATTCAAGCAGTTCATTAACGTGACGGATGACGATTATATCGACAGTCCGGAAGACACCGGTGACGATTTTGATTTCACACCTTCGACCCCCGAGCCGGTTCAGACAAGCCGTCCAACATCTCCGCGCTCTTCAAGAACTGAAAAAACAACTTCTTCGACAAACAATGTTGTTGACATCACCACATCAAAGCCAACATCAAATCAGCCCAAGCCTCACGTTGTTTTCCAGAAGATCGACAGATTTGAAGAAGTGGGCGAAGTAGCAAACATTCTTAACGAAAAGAGAATAGTTATTCTTAACCTCGAAACCTGCCCCAACGATGTTTCTCAGAGAATCATCGATTTCCTTTACGGTGTTGCATATGCAAACCACGGTGAATTCAAAAAAGTTGCAGGCAGAGCTTATATTATCACACCGTATAACGTTCCTGTTTCAGGCGAGCTTCTTGATGAACTCGGCGGAAATATGGGTGAAAACTTTTAATTAAAGAACAAAGAGAGGATCAGTGAATATTATGCTCAAACCTGAACAGATTACAAATGCAATGTTTACCCCCGTAAGCAAAGGTACATACAGCGCAGAGGAAGTAGATGCTTTCCTTAAGAGTGTTGCAGCATCATATGAGGAATCACTTGATAATAACCGCGAGCTTATCAAAAAAATCAGCATTCTTGCCGATAAAATTGAAAGCTACCGCAGTGAAGAAGATGCAATCAAGCTTGCACTTCTTGATGCTCACAAAATGGCAGAAACCGTGAATAAGAATGCGGCCGAAAAAGCAGAAGCACTTGTTTCGGATGCCGAAAACAAGTCAAAGCTTATTCTTGACGGTGCAAACAGACAGGCAAGTCAGACTATTGAAGAGGCAAGAGAAAAGGCAAAGGAAATCGTTGATAACGCAAGAACAGCTGTTTCGTCTCTTACCGAAAGAGCTCAGATTGAGACCGACACCACAATTGCCGAAGCAAAAAAGAAGGCTTCCGAAATTATTGCAAATGCCGAAGAAAAAGGCAGAGAAATTATCGGTACCAGCAAGCAGTCATATGAATTCTATTCCGCAGAGCTTGAAAAAGTTCAGGCAAAAACTGCTGAATTCAAAGCAACGGTTGAAGCAGTCTGTAAGGATCAGCTTAACCTTCTCGGAGGCATTCCTTCGGTTTTTGAAGCTGCAGCTCCCGCTCCCGCAATTTTTGAGCCTGTTGCTCCCGCAGCGCCGATAAGCATCCCTGTTGAAGAAGCTGCAGAAGAAACAGTCGAAGAGGCTGCCGAAGAAGCGGTTCCTTTCGCTCCTACCGTTTTTGTTGAAGAAACCGTTGAACCTGCTGCAGATGCTGTTGACAGCGCATTTGAAGAAGCCGCTGAAGAAATCGATATCGCTGTTGAGGAAGAGGTTGCCGAAGAAGAGGATGCCGAAGAAGAGGAACACGATGCTTCCGCAATTGCTCTTATGGCAGAAATCAACGGTCTTGCAGATGAAGTTCTTACATCAGTTGACGATAAATCAGTCGTATCCTATGATGATGAATCCGAAGAAATCGTTGCAGAGATTGAAATTGAAGATGTTATCGTCGAAGAATTTGCAGAGGAAGAAACCGAAGCCGTCGGCGATGATGACGATGATCTTCTCAGTCTGATTGACGATATGGATTTTGTTGATATTCCCGATTCAATTCCTGCCAGCCTTGATGACCTCGTTCCTTCGGAACCCGTTTTTGATATGGAAGATGAGGCTGAAGAAAAGGAAGAGGATGACGACGAAGAATTTGAGGGTTTTCAGATAAATCTTGACGCTATTACAGACGAAAACGATGATGATGAAGACATTACATCTTTGTTCAATTCACTTTTTGATGATTGATAATTCTTGAGAGGTTTTTATGTTTCAGGCAATTTCTCTGGCGATTATAGCTCTTTTGACGGTTATTGATCGTCTGACAAAATATGCGGCTGTTACAACTGTGAAGGTTAACGGTCCGAAAGAATTTTTATTCGGTCTTTTCAATTTCACATATGTGGAAAATACAGGTGCGGCATTCAGTATGTTTTCTGATAAAACGGATACATTGTCATTGCTTACCGTTCTGTTTTTGATTGCAATTATGTATTTACTGATGAAAAAGATGTTTGAATCAAAATTCCTGAATGTTTGCCTTGTGCTTGTTTTTGCGGGCGGACTCGGTAATCTTATTGACAGAATCGCATACGGCTATGTTATAGATTTTATCGAACCGCTTTTTATGGATTTTGCCGTATTTAATTTTGCGGATTGCTGCATTACCGTCGGAGCATTTATGCTTATCGGCTACGAAATTTTCGAAATGATAAAAGAGCATAAGAAAAAGGCTGAGACAGATGATAGAACCGATTAATTCAATTGAATATAACGAGCTTGTTTCTGTTGTTATCGATGATGATTGCGGCGGCAGCAGGCTCGACAGAATTCTTTCCTATGTTCTGTGTGATTATTCGAGATCTTTTGTTCAGAATCTTTTTTCGGCGGGGCTTGTCCGCTGTAACGGAAAAGAGGTAACCAAAAGCTTCAAGCCGAAAAGCGGAAATGTAATTGAATTTACCGTTCCCGAGCCGAAAGAGATATCACTCGAACCTGAGAATATTCCTCTTGATATTGTTTACGAGGACAGCGACCTGCTTGTTGTAAACAAGCCCCGCGGAATGGTTGTTCATCCCGCACCGGGTAATTACGATTCAACGCTCGTCAATGCTCTTCTGTGGCATTGCAAGGGCAATCTTTCGGGGATAAACGGAGTTATCCGACCGGGAATAGTACACAGGATAGATAAAGACACAAGCGGACTTCTGCTTGTTGCCAAAAACGATAATGCGCACATTTCGCTCTCTCAGCAGATAAGCGTTCATTCGCTCGACAGAGAGTACCGTGCGGTTATTCACGGTCATCTGAAAGAGCAGGAGGGGTCTGTTGATGCCCCGATCGGCAGAAGCCCGAATGACCGTAAAAAAATGTGTGTTATAAATCAGAATTCAAAAAACGCGGTAACGCATTACAGAGTTCTTGAGGAATATAAGGATTTTTCGTTTGTTGCGTTGAAGCTTGAAACGGGCAGAACTCATCAGATAAGAGTGCATATGGCTTATCTCGGTCATCCCGTTGCAGGCGATCCGGTATACGGACCCAAGAACGGAGTCACATCGCTTAACGGTCAATGCCTTCACGCAGGTATTTTGGGTTTTGTTCATCCGACAACGGGCGAGCATATCAGACTCGAAGCGCCGTTACCCGATTATTTTACCGGCTTTATTGGGAGAATAAAAAAATAATGGATAATAAAAAATCACTTTCAAGCTGGCTTGTTGTTTCCGATATTGACGGAACGCTTAATAATAAGTTTCGCCGATTGCCCGAAAGAAATGAAAAAGCCATCAACAGATTTATTTCGATGGGCGGAAGATTCACTCTCGCATCAGGCAGGAATCCCGAGTCAATGGAAAAACATTTCAGACGTTTTCCGATTGCCGATACGCCTGCCGTTGTTATTAACGGCGCAGGTATTTATGATTTCAAGAAGAACGAAATGATATATTTCAGCGCAATGAGTGACGAAGGAATGAGACTTGCCGTTGAAGCGGCAAAGAAGTTCCCTATGGTTGACGTAATTGTTGTCGCAAAGGATATAATATATATCACGGGTATGGGTTGGTTCGGCAGACTTTTTGTTGCCTCAGGCGGTCTTAAGCATAAACATATCAGAAATATTGACAATGTTCCCAAAGAAAACTGGGGTAAGGTTATTTTTTCTGGTGATCCGATAAGCATCAAAAGGGTGCAGAAACATTTCACCTCGATGAAAGACCCTGATCTTACTCTTATGTCATCTTCAGTTGCGAGTTTTGAGATTCTGGCAAGGAATACTCATAAGGGTACGGCGGTGCTGAAGCTTGCCGAAATTCTCGGAATTGATAAGTCGCATACAGCCGCAATCGGCGATTATTTCAATGATTTTGATATGCTGAAGAGTGTGGGTGTTCCCGCGTGCTGCGGTCAGGCACCAAAGGAACTCAAGGAAATTTCAGAGTTTATTGCCTGCCATTGCAACAACGGTGCGGTTGCCGATTTCCTTGAATATATCGAAAAAAAATAAAAGCGAAAAATTTGTAAATTTAATATACAGGAGGTATCTGCTATGGATGCAGCTATCAGAAAACAGTTAAAAATCACAGCTTGCAAAGCAAGAATGGGTATCATTGAGGGCGTTTTCAACGCAAAATCGGGTCATCCCGGCGGTTCACTTTCATGCGTTGATATCGTTACCTATCTTTATTTCAATCATATGAATGTTGATCCTCAGAATCCTCAGATGGAAGACAGAGACAGATTTGTTCTCTCAAAGGGTCACGCCGCACCTGCTCTTTATTCTGTTCTTGCACTCAAAGGATTTTTCCCTGCTGAGAATCTCAAGACTCTCAGAAAGGCTGACTCAATGCTTCAGGGTCACCCCAGCATGAAGTATACTCCCGGCGTGGATATGTGCACAGGTTCACTCGGTCAGGGTATCTCGACAGCTTGCGGTATGGCTCTTGCCGCAAAGCTCGGCAACAAGGCATACAGAGTTTACACCGTTCTCGGTGACGGCGAAATTCAGGAAGGTCAGGTATGGGAAGCAGCGATGTTCGCTTCAGCGAAGGGTCTTGATAATCTTGTTGCTGTTGTTGATAACAACGGTCTCCAGATTGACGGTAAGATTTCAGAGGTTAATTCACCCTATCCCATCGCAGAGAAATTCAAGTCATTCGGCTGGAATGTAATCGAAGTCAGTGCACACAGCTTTGATGAAATTGATGCTGCGTTCAATGCTGCTGCAGAATTCAAGGGCAAGCCTTCGGTTATCGTTGCAAACAGCGTCAAAGGCAAGGGCGTTTCGTTTATGGAAGACCAGTGTCCGTGGCACGGCACAGCTCCCAATGCAGAGCAGTATGAGCAGGCTATGAGCGAACTTAATCAAGCTCTCGCAGAGCTTGAAGCATAAGGAAAGGAACGGTGGATAAAATGGCTGATGTAATTAAAACCGCAACCCGTGATGCTTACGGAAAGGCTCTTGTCGAGCTTGGCGATATAAATGATAAAGTTGTTGTTCTTGATGCTGACCTTGCGGCGGCAACAAAAACAGGTATGTTCAAAAAGGCTCATCCCGAAAAGTTCTTTGACTGCGGTATCGCAGAAAGCAATATGATGGGTATTGCCGCAGGTCTTGCTACCTCGGGCTATACTGTTTTTGCAAGCACATTCGCAATGTTTGCGGCAGGCAGAGCATATGAGCAGGTAAGAAACTCAATTGCTTATCCTCATCTTAATGTTAAAATCGGCGCAACACACGCAGGTATTTCTGTCGGTGAAGACGGCGCAAGCCATCAGTGCTGTGAGGATATCGCTCTTATGAGAGCAATTCCCGGTATGACTATTATCAACCCTGCCGATGATATCGAAGCAAGAGCGGCTGTTCTTGCGGCGGCAAACTATGAAGGTCCCGTTTATATGAGATTCGGACGCCTTGCCGTTCCCAGAATTTTTGACGAAGATTATAAATTTGAGATTGGCAAAGCAGTTGTTCTTAACGAAGGCACAGACGTAACAATCTGCGCAACAGGTCTTATGGTTAACGAGGCAATTGAAGCCCGGAAGATTCTTGCAGAGCAGGGTATCAGCGCTGAGGTTATTAATGTTCACACAATCAAGCCTCTCGATGCTGAAACAATTCTCAAGTCAGCTGCAAAGACGGGCGTAATCGTAACCGCAGAGGAGCACAGCATTATCGGCGGTCTCGGTAGTGCAGTAGCGGAAGCTGTTTGCGAAACCGCAAATTCCGTTCCCGTTATTAAGCTCGGCGTTAACGATGTTTTCGGAAAATCAGGTCCTGCAGTTGAACTTCTTCATATTTACGGACTTGATGCACAGAATATAGTTGAAAAGGCAAAGCAGGCCGTTTCAATGAAATAATATTGATTTCAAATGAAAGGAACCTGTTTTTCGGGTTCCTTTCATTGAATTACGGTTGCTGTTGAGGTGTTTGATTTGGAGCATACCGAGAGAAAGAAAATTTCAAAAAAAATGATAATAACGCTTGCCGTTGCGGCGGGAATAATTGTTATGCTCAGTCTGACTGTTATTGTCGGTCAGCTTTTAAGCGCCGATAACCCCGAGAATAACGGTTATCTTGTTTACCGTACGGGCGGTGAAATTGTTGTCAGAATCAACGGAAAGGAACGGATTCTTTCCGATATGAGCGCACGTAATTTCAAAAGCGACGGAGAAAACGACAGAATAGTTTATACTGTAGATTCTTCACGTTATGACGGACTTTATGACCTTTGCTATATTCAGAAGCACGGAAGTGAGCTTCTTGAACCAAAGATTATCGATGTCGGTATAGAAGAGAACTTCAATGTTATTTCGGGTAAAATATACTATTTGAAAAAGAACACAAGCGCAGGTGCAAACGACGGTTGCGTATGCGATATAGATAACGGGAAAATAGAAACGTTTTCTGCAAATGTTGAGAATATTTACGTTCTCGACGGAACGAGTAAGCTTTATTTCACAAAAATGCACGGTAACAATAAAGTTCTTTATTCTTACGAAAATGAAACTCCGAAAGAAATCTGCCGTGATATAGTTAATGTGTTTTGTTATAATGACACGGAAAAGCCTCATATAATTTATGAAAGAAAATCTCAGATTAATGTCGGAATGACCGAGCTGTATATCGCATATTCCGAAGCAGAGCCCGAACTGATATGCGACAACACATATCTCGTTATGTTTGACGATTATTCTGCAGGCGGCAATCTCTATTATTATACTTCGTCAACGGAGAGTATTTCCTGGAGTGCTGTTATCTCAGACGAATATGCCGAGAGCGACAAGACTGTTACAAAGCCGGTCAGAGACAATTTTTTTGCATTTCTCGGAATTTCGGCGGAATATAATGCGGCTCTCCGAAAATATCAGGATAAGCTCGTTCGCGACGAAATCAGAGCCGCCCTCAATAAGTCTGTTGAAAACGGGGAATTTACAGCACCGATTTTTACGGTATTTGCATATAATTCTCAGGGTACGTTCAAAATAGCCGAAAAAATCGATCCGCAGAATGTTTATACCGTATCGGATTTCGGTAATCCGCAGATTATCTTTGAAAGCACGGAGATGACCACGAATCAGACGGATATGGGAACACTTGTCAGCATTGCTCAGCGAAGCTCAATGAGTGAGGTTATTGAATATGCCCGTTCACTTGTCAATGAAAGCGTAAAATCCAATGGGATGGCTTTTGCGGGATATTGTGACTCGGGAGCGGTCAGCTATGAGCTTCAGGGTTATGACCGTCAGAAAACATTGTTCTCTTTTTCGGGCAGCGGTTCAAGAATTTATGCTTTTGTGCGTGACACCAACGGTGACCGTCTCAGCCTTTATACAAACAGCATTAACGATAAGCTTATGCCTTCTGCGTGTGTGAATGTTGACAACGGACTTTCGAATTATCGTATTGTTGATGATGCCGTTGTTTATCTTAAAGCCGATACAGGCAAAAATACCGGTGATTTATATTCTTTTGACGGAGAAAAGAGCATTAAGCTTTCCAATGCCGCAAGCGCTTTCACTGTTAAAAATTCAGAGAATATAATAATTCTCAAAGGAAATAATGTTTCGGATTCCAACCCCACGGCAGATTATTATGTATTTGACGGTGAAGAAGAAAAATCTGTTGACAGTAATATTATTGTTTCAACTTTTAACGTTGAAGAAAACGGAAAAGCGGCGTATATTACGGGTGATAAAGCATTAAAGGTTTATTATCGCGGCAAAAACGCTTTGATTGCAGACTCCGCGGATGAGATACTGATGTTTAAATAATGGCGAAAGGATGTTATATATATGGGTTCAGAAAGTATTTTGAAAAAATCGGTGATAGGCGGCTTCAAAAAAGAGGGTGTTCTCAATTATGTTGAGCAGCTTCAGACCGAAATAGTAACGCTCAGAAAAGAGCTTAATGAATGCGCTTCCTGCAAAAAGGATCTGGATTCGGCTATTGTGAAAAAAGAATTTGCCGAAAAAGAGGTTGAAGAGCTCAGATGCGAAATTGAAAAGCTTAAAATTCAGAACGAAGCACTTTCTCAGGCCAACAAGTCATTGAATGAGCACGATGCCGCAACCTCGCTGAAGCTTGAAGAAGCTCAGGTAACAATAGCAAATTATGAAAGTAAAATTTGCGTTTACGAAGAAAAAATCGCTTCAATCGAAGAAAAGTTTGCCGAGATCGAAAAGAGCTATCAGAAATACGGTGAAGTGATTGATAATGCCAGAACTTCTGCGGCTGAAATTTCAGTCAAAGCAAAAACTGCCGTTGATAACGCAAAAGAAGAAATATCATCGGCAAACGAGCGCATAAAAACGGCGTGTGTTAATTTTGAAAGCTCTGTTGCGTCAATGAGAGCGTGTGCCGAAAATCTTATCGGAACCCTATCCGCCATATCGAAAAATATTGACTCTGAGGAAGAATAATATGGCGGAATATAACATAAATATTAACGAGATAAAATCTTATTCATCTGTTTTGAATGCAGGCGACAGAGTTAATCTCAGCGGAACGGTTTATACTTCCCGCGATGCGGCGCATAAAAGAATTTTTCAGCTTCTTGATGAGGGTAGGGATTTGCCGTTTGATCTTGAAGGCGCCTGCATTTATTTTGCAGGTCCGACCCCCACTCCCGAAGGAATGGTAATCGGCAGCTGCGGTCCGACAACCTCGGGAAGAATGGATGTTTATTCACCGAGGCTTCTTGATCTCGGTCTTGCGGCGATGATAGGCAAGGGCGAAAGAAATCAGGATGTCTGTGATGCGATTGTGCGAAATGAAGCTGTTTATTTCTGTGCAATCGGCGGTGCAGGTGCTCTTTATGCAAAGCAGATTTCATCGTGCGAAGAAATTGCATTCAAAGATCTGGGTTGCGAGAGTGTCAAAAAGCTTGAGCTTTCGGATTTCCCTGTTATAGTCGGAATCGATTCGCACGGCGGCAATTTATTTAAATAATACGGATTTTAAAACGCTTTCTCATTGAGAAGGCGTTTCTTTTTTTGGTGATTTTATGCTGTTTATCGTTTTTACGGTTGTTATAACCCTTTCTGTTGCATTTGTCAACGGTCTGACAGATGCACCGAATGCAATTGCGTCGAGTGTTTCAACGGGATGTATGAAGCTTAAAAATGCAGTAATTGTTGCATCTGCGGCAGATTTTGCGGGAGCAATGACAATCGGCTTGTTCAGCAGTAAAGTTTCTGAAACGGTGATAAACATTGCCGATTTCGGTGATGATAAAAAATATGCCGTTATCGGACTTTGTGCGGCGATGTGTTCTGTTGTAATATGGGCGGTTACAGCGTGGAGATTCGGGATACCTACAAGCGAAAGCCACGCGCTCATTGCAGGTCTTATCGGTGCATCCGTTGCCGTGAACGGAGGCTTTACGGGAATTGACAGCGGTGAATTGAGTAAAGTAATAAAAGGTTTGTTTGTTTCGGTTGTTATCGGATTTTTTGCAGGGTTTGCAGTGTTTAAATTAACCTTGTTTGTTTTCAAAAGCACCGATAAAAACAGCATAAACATTTTTTTCAGATATTCGCAGATTGGTTCAAGCGTGCTTATGGCATTTATGCACGGAGCGCAGGATGCGCAGAAATTTGCGGGCATACTTTCTCTTGTGCTGTCTGCAACGGGATTGAAAAGCGGATCGGCAGCATTACCTCTTGCAGTTTCATCGGTTGCGATTGCCGCAGGCACGGCGATGAGCGGAGAACGCATTATAAAAACAGTCGGAACGGAAATGGTTAAATTGCGGATTGATCAGGGCTTTTCGTCAGATCTGGCAGGCGCATTGTGCCTTTTTGTTTCTACGCTTCTCGGATTTCCCGTAAGCACAACGCACACGAAAACATCGGCGGTTATCGGAGTGGGGGTTGCCGATGATATAAAATCGGTCAATCTTAAAATAGCGGGCGAAATGATAGCGGCGTGGCTGTTTACTTTTCCCGGATGCGGACTTCTCGGTTGGGCAATTACCTGCCTGATAATCAGGATAATATAAAAAAATCAGCCTGCATTGTGCAGACTGATTTGATGTTATTTGTTTGTTTTCTTAATATAGAAATCATAAATAAAATACAATATGGCAGAAATCAAAATGCCGTAAACGTATCCGAAATAAAGCGGCAGAATTACAGCGGCGGCAAAGCAAACAATTGCAACGGGGGAGGTGAAAGCTTTTTTGATTTTGCCCCATTTTACGCTTTCCCAAGCACCGACTATCATAACAACCGCAAGCGAATGAACGGGTATTCTGTCGAACAAACCAAGTGAAGCAGGAATGTTGTCTGAAGAGAAGTTTCCGATTTCGCTTATAGCCGTCGGCATATCCGAGGGATTAAGGAAAAAGTTGAGTATCAACGTGACAATGATTGCGATAAACGGTGCCTTGACAATTTCACAGAATTTTTTGAACTTTCTGGGAAAAGTTATCATAATTACCATAACAACCGTTCCGTAAAGCACGCCGCGCCAGTTCGGATGAAAACCGAGAGAAAGATATGATGCAATCATTTCTCTGACGGTGTTTCCGCTTGCGCCGATTCCGAAATAATATGTGGTCAGTAAAACCGTTACGGTTAAGGCGGTTGCAAGTGAAAAGCCTGCGGCAGCGGGATTGCTCTGAATCGGAAGTTTTTTTGCTGAAAAGAAATAAATAATACAGATTAATCCGACTGTCAGCATTGAAATAAAAGCCGCGTTGACACCGAATACATCTGAAATGAACATAACTGTCAGAAAAGCACCAAAAACGGGCATTATTTTTTTGCTGTCTGATTTTACAAAATAAAAAGCTGAAAACAACGCAATGATTATGATGCTGTAATATTTGAATCCCGTGAATACCGCCGCAGAAAGAGCGATGGGCAAAACAGCGGTTAATATTCCGATCGCTTTTAAAATAATATCTTTTATTGACTTTTTGTTATCTGTAATCAAATTATTATATCTCCGTTTAAAAAATCTTATATTAGTTTACATTAATTTTTGTTTCTATACAAGTCTTTTATAAATTTTTTTCTCAGAAGTATAGTAAAAATTATAATATTATGATAAAATACTATGGATTAACTGTAAAACGGAGATATAAATGAAAAAAAATAAAGCAAAAAAAATAGCGACCTGGATAATTGTGCCGTTAATGGCGGCGATATTTATTCTTGATATTGCAACCGTAGTTATCGGCAACAGCTATTGCAGAAGGTATACTTTCAGCAAAGAGAATTTTGATTATTCATTCGGCGACGACAGAATTCATTTTCTCAACACTGCTAATTCGGATTCGATTCTGCTTGAAAGCAACGGAAAGTTTGCGCTGATTGATGCAGGCGAAGGCGACGATAACCCCAGAAGAAAAACAGAATATAAAGGCTATGAATCCGAGGTTGTTGAATATGTAAAAAAGGTTTGCAGAACCGATGGCGGCATTTATCTTGATTTCGTTCTCGGCACGCATTGCCACTATGACCACATCGGTTCGTTTGAAACTCTGATTTCTGACCCCGATATTTCAATCGGCAGGGCATATTTCAAAGTGTTTAACCCCGAAATTGCAAAGGATTATGAGGTTGAAAGATGGGAAATCGGCAAAACATATGACGAAATAATCAATGCACTCAATGTGAAGTCTGTTCCTGTTGTAAGTAATTTATCCGACGAACCGTTTGAATTCGGAGATTTCACACTTCAATTCTATAATACCGTCACGCCCGAACATCTTGCGGGAAAAGGTGAAAACGCTTCGAGCGTAGGCGTTAAAGTGACAAAGGGCGGCAAAACAGCTTTTCTTGCGGCGGATATAACAAAATCAACAGGTCTTGAAGATCTACTTGCAGATAAAATAGGGGATGTTGATATTCTGAAAATCGGTCACCACGGCTATTTCGGCTCTTCGTCGGTGAAGTTTCTCGAAAAGCTCAGCCCCGAGGTTGCGATTGTTACCAATCAGCTCGGCAAGGTTTATCCGAATGTCAAATGGAATCTTACAATGAAAGCAAAAGTGCCGTTTTACGCAACGTACGAGAATAACGGCATCATTGCGACGTTTACGGATGACGGCGAACTCGTTTTCACAAATGATCTGCACTGAATTAAATTGTAATTATTAATGTTTTATTAAAGTATCGGTCATTAAATTGACAAATCGTGTTTAAATTGATAATATATCTAAGGTTAAAATAAGCGAATAATAATTTTTTTGGAACAGGTATTTGATATGAATCTGACTTGCTATGATTATCTGAAGGTTTCTGCCAAAAGAAACGGCGATTTTAATGCGGTTCTTGCTTTCGGCAGTAAAACAAAATTATCAAAGTTAATAAGAGACATCGATGCTGTTGCGGCATATATCAATTCACTCGGCATAAAGCAGGGCGATGTTGTTACCGTATTTTTGCCTAACGTTGTTCATGCATTCACAACATTCTATGCACTCAACAAAATCGGAGTAATTGCAAATATTGTCCATCCCTTAACCTCTCCCGAGGCTCTTAAAGAAATTATGGATAATACGGAAACAAAAGCAATTTTTATTCTTGACATTCTTGCGGCAAAGTATACGGATGTTATTAATTCAAGCGGTATTCCGTGCATTATTTGCTCTAACTCCGACTATATTGTTCTTCCCGTTGCGGCGGCATTCAAGGTTTTTGAAAAGGTGAAGGGCAAGGGAATTGACGCTATCAAAAACAGCATCAAATATTCAAAAGCAGTATCGGCAGGCTTGACCCGTAAGTCGGTTGATTGCCACGACGGCTCCAAAACAGCTGTTTATCTCCACGGCGGCGGCACAACGGGAAAAAGCAAGACAATTATGCTTTCCAGCAACAACCTCAATAATCTTGCCGAAAAGCTCAATACACTTGATGTTCCGCATAAACCAGGTGACGAATATTCGCTTATGGTTCTTCCTATTTTCCATGCGTTCGGTCTCGGAATTGCGATGCATTTCCCGCTTACTCACGGATTTACTTCAATTCCTGTTCCTCAGTTCAATGCCGAAGATGCAAATAAACTGATAAAAAAACATAAGGTGACCTTCCTTCTCGGCGTTCCCAATATGTATAAAAAAATGATGGAATGCGATAACTTTGAAGGCCCCCATCTCAAGAATCTGCGCCTTGTTTTCTGCGGCGGCGATTTCCTTGCGGAGCGACTTGTCAAGGAATTCAACAAGACCGTTGCCAAATACGGAGGCACGGGGAAGCTTTTCAGAGGCTACGGTCTGACCGAGGTTTCTTCGGTTTGTACAGTTAACACTTATGAGAATTGCCGTGAGGATTCAATCGGTAAAGCCCTCGGTGATATAACTGTTGAGATATGGGATGAAATGCAGAAGCGTGTTCCTGCAGGGCAGACGGGCGAAATCGTTATTAAAGGCGATACCGTTATGCAAGGTTATTTCAACGGAAAAGATACCGTTAAGAATGACGGAATTTATATTGACAAAGACGGTAACAGATGGGTGCTTACGGGCGACCTCGGTTATATGGATTCCGACGGCTTTGTTTTCTTTACGGGCAGAAAGAAGAGAATGATTATTATCTCGGGATATAATGTTTATCCTGCCGATATCGAAAACGTTGTTCTTCAGCTTCCGTTTATAGGTGAAGCTTGTGCCGTTCAGGGATACCAGAAGAATAAACCCTGCGTCAAGCTTTGCGTAACTCTCAATCAGACTATGGACAAGGAATTGGCGATGGAAAAGATTCAGGCATATTGCAAAAAGAATCTCGCGAAGTTCTCGTGTCCCAGAAAAATAGAAATTCTTGAAAGCTTCCCCAGAACAAAGATGGCAAAGGTTGACTTTATGAAGCTTTCAGATAAATATAATCCCAATGAAAAATAAGCGAGGAATATAAAATGAGCAAACAGATAAGACCTGTTCAGCAAGGTGATACCGTTGCTGTTATGAAAACAACTCTCGGCGAAATCAAGATTCTTCTTTTTCCCGATGCGGCACCCAAAGCTGTTGAGAATTTTACAACACACGCAAAGAACGGATATTATAACGGTATCATTTTTCACAGAGTAATTCCCGATTTTATGATTCAAGGCGGTGACCCCACAGGCACAGGCAGAGGCGGCGAAAGCATCTGGGGCAGAAGCTTCGAGGATGAGTTCAGCGTTGATTATCACAACGTCCGCGGTGCTCTCTCAATGGCTAATGCAGGTCCGTCAACAAACGGCAGTCAGTTTTTCATTGTTCAGGCAAAGGAAGTTGACAGCGGACTTCTTTCACAGATGGAGCAACTCTCCGACAGAGGCTTCCCCACAGAATGTGTTGAGGATTACAGAAAGCTCGGCGGCACTCCCTGGCTCGATTTCAAGCACACCGTTTTCGGTCAGGTTGTCGAAGGTATGGATGTTGTTGACACAATCGCAACCGTTAAAACTGGCTACGGCGACAAACCCGTTGAAGACGTTGTCATTCTCGGAATTGACATTATGACAGTTTAAAAAAAATACAGATGACAGTACCCTTCGGGGTGCTGTTTTTCTTTTATAACATATAAATAAAGTTCACAAATTATTAACAAAAAATAATTCACATTTTGCGTGGCAGAACTGTTTATATAATGGATGTTATCAAAAAAGGAGGTGTTTTGGGATTGTTGCAGAAACAAAGCAAATCAGAAGAAGAGATAAAAGAGCTTGTTGAAAAATACAGTTCTTTGATTTTCAGAATTTCTTACTGTATTCTTTGCAATCCTACCGATGCAGAAGATGCGGTTCAGGAAACATTTCTGAAATATATGACCAAAGCTCCTGAATTTAATGATGAAGAACATAAGAAAGCCTGGCTGATAAAAGTAGCATCAAATATCAGTAAAAATATGCTGATGTTCAGATTAAGAAGAGAAACGGTGAATATTTATGACATTGAAAATATAGGTGTTGACCGCAACGATTATGAAACTTTTGAAATGATTATGAGTTTGCCGCCAAAGCTTAAAGTCGTTCTGACTCTTTACTATGTTGAAGGATACAAAAGCAAAGAAATTGCGGAGATTATCGGAATAAGCGAAGAAGCGGTGAGAAAGCGACTTCAGAAGGGCAGGGACTTGCTCAGAAAGGAAATTGAAGGGGAGATATATGATGATTGATAACAGTATCAGAGAATATATAAGAATAATCGGCTCGATATCACTTCCGACGAGTGCTCAGGAGAAAATTTCTCGGCACCTGACCGAAAAATGTGCCGAAAAAAAAGAAATTCCGGGTAAATATGTTGTGGCGGCATCAGCATTGGCATTCATTGCTGTCGGCACATATTTGCTTACCCGTGCTTCAAAGCAGAATATAAATATAATGTGAGGTTATTATGAACAAAACAATTGAAAATCCTTTTTTAAAGTTTGAAAACAGTTCTTTACCGCTTGGTTTTGAAG
>JAZNFD010000062.1:0-6945 GCA_045588975.1 Acutalibacteraceae bacterium
GAGATTGCTGTTGATTCGTGCAAATATATTATAATTGTATAAACAAAAATCCGTACTCGTTTGAGTACGGATTTTTTGTTACATTGTTACGTTATCGGTCGCGGGATTTGAGGCATTGATATCGGTTGAGGGTGCGTTTGTGAACATCTCCGAAATATCGGTCATCATATCCTGCATTCCCGTCATTGCCTCGGAAAGATCCTGACGGTTGTCGGTTATCTTGCCGCCTTCTGCACCGTTGCAGCCTGCAAAGATGCACGCGATAAGGATAACTGCCGCAACAACCGAAACTGCTGTTTTTTTCATAATATAAGCCGCTCCTTTTTCCTTTTGCAATTATTTTTGCACGGACGGAGCGGCATTATACATTAATTTTATTTTATTGTGTAATTTTCCTTGATAAGCTCAAGGTCCTGAGCATAGTTGCCGTGATAAGCATATCCCGACCAATAAGAAATATATCTTTTTTCTGCGGCAATCTCCGTCACTTCGGACTTGCCTTCCATCTCTTCTTTTGCGGCATTGAATGCGTTATCGTTGGTGTAAAACATATGGGTCACTTCATCTTTTCTGACTCCGTTTTCATAGTAAACAACAACATATTTGACATAGTCGCTCACGCACTCATAGGCAACAATGCGGCTATCCTGCTGAGTTATGCCGAGGCCGTTGATTATTTTCATCTGGGCTTCTTCAACGGGAGTCATCTCAACATCGCCCGGCTGCGGTGCGGGTTGCGCACACGAAGCAAGCGAAAAGAGCATAACAAACGCTGAAATCAAGGCAATTATTTTTTTCATCGGAATTCTCCCGTAGATTATTTTTTGTAGCTTGCGATACCGCCCTTTGTATCATAAAGCTCTGCGCACTCTTTGCAAATCCTGAGTGAAAGCTCTATGCATTCGGGGCTGATGTTATCCCATCTGTCCTCACGGGTGTGATAATACTTCTTGGGATTGTGGTTAACGCCGCAGAAACCTGCAGCCTCAAGACCTTCCTGAGTGAAAGCATCGGAGTCGATTGCGCCGGGGTAAAGCTCTGCTCTTGGCATATCGATACCGCACTTAAGACCTGCTTCGCGGATAAGGTCGCCGACTGCCTTGCTGGAATGAACCGAGCCTGTGCAGCCGATGTTGTAAATCTGGAGCTGGTCGATTTCACGCATGGTATCCATGGCGATAAAAACAGTTTCTGTTTCAAGGAATTCTTTCTTGTGCTTTCTCGCAAATGCTCTCGCACCTCTGAGACCTGCTTCTTCCGAACCCGAAAGAAGGCAGCCAACCTCTGTGTTTTCAAATCTTTCATCAGCATCAAACATATCCTTGAGGACTGCCATTGCAATGTAGTTTGCGGAAAGATTGTCGTTTGCACCGTCAACAATAACCTTCCAGTTGATGAAGAAGAGGATGAGGATAAAGAACGGAATGAGGCAAAGCAGAATGATGCCGATAACCTTCCATGCGCCCTCGATTTCGGGAGCAACAAAACCGTTCATAAGAATTTTTACAGTCCAGATAATGCTGACGATTGCAACAGCAAACATACCGATGATAGCACCTGCCATAACGGGAGCAAGAGCCTTGATGCCGCCGTGGTACGTATAAGTCCACTCATGAGCCGCATCGGTGTGTCCGCCGAATATAATTCGGCGCTTGACTTCACCCTTGGGTTTTCTGACAGCATAAACGTTTCTTGAAACTGCCTTGGGGAAAAGCTTGTCAACAAAGGGTCTGTAAAGGAGGAATTCGATTATGAACATAAGAAGGTCGGCAATCATAAGTACGCTTGCAACGATTGAAAGCCAGGGTGCATACGGAGTAAGCCAGAAGAAAATTGCAGAAATGATTCCGAAAATGCCCGCAACGGGAATGAATCCCATAAATGCCTTGGGATGAAGATCGAAATCTTCCATGATTACTTCGTCCGAATACTTTTCAAGCTCCTTTTTGAAATAAGCCTGAGCATCTCTTTCGGACTGTGTGCCGGGCGCTCTGTCCTTGAACTTTTCGCAGATTTCGCGAATGCCGTCGGTCATATACTTGAGCGTTTCTTTGGAAACAGTCTTTGCCATAACAAAACCTCTTTCTTTTTATATTTTTTTCTCTGTGCATTTTATCAGTGCTTATCGGTTTTGATTTTTGCTTCTTTGTCTTCGCCGATTTCGATAAGATAGTAGCATCCGGTCCACACAAGCAGGAAAACGAAAAGGAAAATAAGTCCATTCTGGAAGCCTGCAAGTGAAATTGCTTCTATCTTGACAAGACTGCCGAGAATTGAGGTCAGCAGTCCACCCGAAACAACGTCTTTAACGCCGATAACACCCGTGGTGATTACCGATGTGGCGGATTTGAAGCAAGCGGTCATAACGATTGTTGAAATAAGTCCGAAAGCGCTTGCGGCAACAACGGGGATTCTCTTGTTACTGCAGATTGACCATACAATAATGAAAATCGCAACTGCAATAACAAGTGCAAGGCATACGCCCGATGTGATGAGTCTGCCGTTGATAATGCCGAAAGCTTCGGGCCAGGTGAAGCTTGACGACTTGATTCCGTCAAAGATAAATGAGAAATAATGCTCGCCGCGGACGATATCGATGATATCCATAACCGAAAGCGTTTCGTGAAGACCTGCGTCAACAACAGTGGTGCCTATTCTGAAATAGATGAAATCCATCAGCAGAATAATCGGGAACACAACCGCCGCAAGCAGAGCATTGACAATTCTGTATAAATAATTCATTTTAAAAATCCTTTCTTATTTCCACGATGATTTGAGGTCAACCGTTCTGTTGAAAACAAGCTTATCATCGGTTGAAGTCTTGTCAACGCAGAAATAGCCCTGTCTCATAAACTGGAAAGTATCGCCGCACTTCGCATTGCCGATTCCGCCTTCAACAAGGCAGCCGGTGAGAACTTCAAGAGAGTTGGGGTTGAGGTGAGCGAGATAATTTTCCTTGCCGTCAGCCATGGGATTCTCCGCGCTGAAAAGGCGGTCGTAAAGACGGATTTCGCAGGGAGTGCTGTCCGATGCGCTGACCCAATGGATTGTGCCCCTGACCTTTCTTCCGTCGGGGGCCTCGCCGCCCTTGGTTTCGGGGTCATAAGTGCAGTGGAGGCAGGTGATTTCGCCGTTTTCGTCAGTTTCCCAGCTGTTGCAGGTTATGAAATAAGCACTCTTGAGACGAACTTCGTTGCCGGGGAAGAGTCTGAAATACTTCTTGGGAGGCTCGACCATAAAGTCGTCTCGCTCGACAAAGATTTCTCTTGAGAAATGAACGGTTCTTGTGCCAAGCTCAGGCTTGAGAGGATTGATTTCAACCTCGATTGCCTCGCTCTGTCCTTCGGGGTAATTATCAATAACAACCTTGAGAGGACGGAGAACAGCCATTGCTCTGGGAGCATTTTCATTAAGATTATCTCTTACGCAGGCTTCAAGCAGGCCGTAATCAACAACGCTGTCTGCCTTGGAAACACCGATACGTGTTATGAAATCACGGACAGCTGCTGCGGGATAGCCTCTTCTTCTCATACCGCTGAGGGTAATCATTCTGGGGTCGTCCCAGCCGTCAACCGTTCCGTTCTGTACCATTGCAAGATTGTATCTCTTGCTTGTTACGCAGTAGTTGAGGTTAAGACGTGCAAATTCAATCTGTCTGGGAGGCTCTTCGAAGCCTATTTCGTTGATGAACCAGTCATAGAGAGGTCTGTGATTTTCAAATTCAAGCGAGCAGAGCGAATAGGTTACGCCTTCTCTTGCATCCGAAAGAGGATGAGCGAAGTCATACATGGGATATACGCACCACTTATCGCCTGTCTGATGATGGGTAACGTGAGCAATTCTGTAGATAACGGGGTCGCGCATGTTGATGTTGGGCGATGCCATATCAATCTTTGCTCTGAGAGTTCTTTCGCCGTCGGCAAATTCGCCGTCGGTCATTCTCTTGAAGAGCTCAAGGTTTTCTTCAACCGAACGGTCACGGTAGGGGCTGTTCTTACCGGGTTCGGTAAGAGTGCCTCTGTATTCTCTGATTTCATCTGCGGAAAGGTCGCAGACATAAGCCTTGCCCTTCTTGATGAGCTTGATTGCGCATTCATAGATGAAATCAAAATAGCTCGATGCATAAAGCACCTTGTTCCACTTGAAGCCGAGCCATTCGATATCCGCTTTTATCGCATCAACATATTCAACATCCTCTTTGGATGGGTTGGTATCGTCAAGGCGGAGGTTGCATTCGCCGCCGTATTTCTCGGCTGTGGCGAAGTCAATGCAGATCGCCTTTGCGTGACCGATGTGGAGATATCCGTTGGGCTCGGGCGGGAAACGGGTCTGGATTCGTGTGTTGACTCCGTTGGCGAGATCCTCGTCAATAAAGTCATATATAAAATTTGATGATGTGGTGTTGAGTTCGTCCATTATGGGTACTTCCTTTCAGGTTAAGCTTTTGAGTGTTGCGGCAAGTCTTGCCTTGATTTCATCCTCACCGAGAAGATTCATGATTGAATAAAGGTCGGGAGTGTTCTTTCTTGAGGTCAGGGCAATACGGATAACCGTTGAAACATCGCCGACATGACCTTTGAATGCTTCGGGATTTTTCTTGTATTCCTTGACATTCGGTGTGAAGCCGAGAGGCTCGCACATATCCTTGATTCTTGCAAACCATTGGTCTTTATCGTCTGCAAGAGAGAATTCGCCGAGATACCTTTCAATTATCGCCGCCGCATCTTCGTTTGAGATGTTTTCGGGCATTGTGTAATCGGGGGTATAAAGCTCGTTGTAGAGATATGAGAAATAATCCTTGACCTCGTTCCATTTTGCGATGTCTTTTCTGGGCTTGGGATTTTCTCTGTCGATGTTGACGGCAGCGGTTGAAAATTCAGGGTCTGCCGTGAATATATCATAAAATCCGGGGTCATAGACCTTTGCCCATTCCGCAATGTTATCGTACACCTGCTGAGCGGTCATAACCGAAATAACATTTTTACTTACGTCGTTGAGCTTCACAAGGTCAAACAAGCATCCGCTGGAGCTCATTTTCTTGAGGTTGAAGGGGAATGCCGAAATATCTACTTTCGGATTTGCTCTGCGCCAATCCTCAAAGTTTGAGTTGAGAAGAGTGAGCAGATATTCAAGTACGCTTTCCTTGGGGAAGCCCTTTTCGAAGAAATAGCTGACCGCTGCTTCGGGATCTTTTCTCTTTGAAAGCTTACGCTTGTCGCCCGTTTCTTCGTCTATCTTAAGCACCTGCGGGGTGTGTGCATATTTCGGAAGTCTGAAGCCGCAGGCTCTGAAAAGCTCGATGTGCTTGGGTACGGATGAAATCCATTCCTCACCGCGGATAACGTGAGTTGTTCTCATAAAATGGTCATCGCAGGCGTGCGCAAAATGATAGGTGGGAATTCCGTCGGATTTAAGAAGAACTTCATCGATTATGTTTTCGGGCATCTCGATTTTGCCGCGGATAACGTCGTCAAACATTATTTTCTTGTCGTCGCTGCCGCCTGAACGAAGGCGGAGAACCCAGCTCTTGCCCTCCGCAAGATTCTTTTCGATTTCTTCAAGACTGAGGTCACGGCACTTTGCCCATTTCCCGAAGTAACCCCAGATAAGAGCGTCGCCTTGCTCTTGCTCCTTGCGAAGCTCCGCAAGCTCGTCCGCCGTGCAGAAGCAGGGATATGCAAGACCTTTTTCAACAAGGCTCTTTGCAACCGTCTGATAGATTTCCTTTCGCTGACTCTGGGTGTAGGGGCCGTATGTGCCCTTTTCCTTGCCGAAACCGGTTACGCCTTCGGTAAATTCAACTCCGAAGTAATTGAAACCGTTGATGATTGCGGAAACACCGTCATCAATCTCACGCTTTTTATCTGTATCCTCGATTCTGAGGAAAGAAACGCCGTTTGTTGTCTGAGCGGTAAGAACGTCAACAAGTGCGCTGAAAAGGCCGCCGATATGAAGATATCCGGTGGGAGAAGGGGCAAATCGGGTTACCCTCGCACCCTCGGCAAGACCTCTTTCGGGGTAAAGCTCCTCATAATAATCGGGGGTTTTATCGATATGGGGAAAAAGAAGCTCCGCCAGTTTTTTGTTATCCAAAGTATACACCTCTGCTTTTATTTATAAACACTTATACCCTATTATTATTACAGAAAATCCCTCAACTATCAAGATATATTTTCAATTTTTTTCATTATTAAAGGTGTTTTTTGGAGATTTCTTTGTCAATCGGAATAATTGCCGTCTGCAATGTCAAAAATATAGGTGAAATTTAATGAATGAAGCGAGGGCATTTATGAAAAAAACAATAAAAAAACATCCTAATATCTATCTTGCACTTTTCATCTGCCTGATTGCGGTGGGCATCGGCTCGGTTGTGGGGCTGACAGGCAGAAATTCATCTGAAAAAACAACGGATTTCAGCCGTATAACCGTCAGTTGGAGCATCGAAGACGAACAGCCGCTGACGGATGAAGCGAACATCGGCATCAGCGGCATTGCGGACGAGCGTATCTACACCGTACCCGAAACAACCGAAAAAATCGAAGATAACAAGCCTTTTTCGGGAAATTTCGCTCTCCCGATGGGCACGGATATCATCAAGGATTTCAGCAACGGCGAGATGGTGCTGTCAAAAACTATGGGGGACTGGCGTGTGCATAACGGGGTTGACTTCGGCGGAAGCGCAGGCAACGAGGTTGTTGCGGTCGCAGACGGAAAGGTTGCCTTGGTTTATGACGACAGTTTCTGGGGCACCGTGGTTGAAATCGACCACGGCAACGGTATGACCGCACGCTACTGCGGACTGAAAAGCGGAAGCTGTCTGCCCGAGGGAAGCGAGGTTAAAAAATATGATAAAATCGGCTCACTCGGCCATATTCCCGTTGAAATCAGCGATGAGGACCACCTTCACCTCGAAATCCTTATTGACAGCGAAAACGTTGACCCTCT
>JAZNFD010000063.1:0-5590 GCA_045588975.1 Acutalibacteraceae bacterium
GCTTTTGCGCGTCTTGCCCAAAGTATCATGAGAACAGTTCCCGCGATAAAGGTAAGAAGCCCCACAAGCTGTGACACTCTCACAACTCCGGCAATATAGAGACTGTCTGTTCTGAGACCTTCGATAAGCATTCTGCCGAAACCGTACCATGCTATATAAAAACAGAATATCTCGCCGTCAAATTTCTTTTTACGGTAAAGAACGTTTGCGATAATAAATCCTACGAGATTCCAAAGTGATTCGTAAAGGAATGTGGGATGAACATACTTTACCACCCACAGCGAAAGATCCTCGCCTGCTATGGATATGGGAATATCAGTATGATGAATACCCATTCTCCAAGGAAGCGTTGTTTCGCTGCCGTATGCTTCAACGTTTACAAAATTGCCCCAACGTCCGATGATCTGTCCGATCATAACTGCGGGGGATGCTATATCAAGAAGCTTGATGAGCTTCAGCTTCTTGATGCGGCAGAAAATAACGATAGTCAGGAATCCTGCAATAATAGCACCGTAAATGGCAAGTCCGCCCTCCCAGATTTGGGGTATTTCGGAAAGATGCGTGCCGTAATAATCCCATTTCGAGAACACGTAATAAAGCCTTGCACCGATTATTGCGGCAATTGTGCCGTAAATCAGCACATCCACCATCTTATCAAGACTCATCTTCCACTTATAAGCCATTCTGCCGCCGAAAAGCACGGCAAGCAGAAAGCCGAATGCGATAATCGCACCGTAAAATTTTATTTCAATGTCAATTCCGAATATCGAAAAATCGGCAAGCACACTCGGTATGCTGAAGCCGCGTTTGATCCCCGTAAAATAAACAACTGCATAATCCGACATTTTTCAATTCCTCTTTTCTCAGATGGGGCTTATAACTGAAAGAGCGCTGTTTTCCGCTTTGAGGGCATTCAATCTTTCCTGCGCCTTTTCGAGCGTAAGATTTCTGCACGCCTCAAGCTCCGCAAACGGCTCATAGTCATTAAAATAAAGATTCATCATCATATTTGCTATATCGTCAATATCGTTATAGCACATAACATATCTGCCGTAGAATTTTCGTTTTGCTCTTTCGAATGCAACGGGATCGATACCGTCCGCCTGCGCCTTTGCAATTTCGGATTTAATGATGTCCGCAGTCTTTTCGGGGTCGGCACTCGTTCCGCCGAGCATAACGCAAGAGAAGCCGAAGCCGTTGAACACCTCTGAACCGAATCCCATATCAATCAGCTCCTCGTCAAGCAGACGCTTGAACAGAGGTGATGATTTTCCGCAAAGTGCTTCAAGCACAATTTCGGACGCAATCTCATCCTCAAGGCTGAGAAGAGGCTCATCAAGTTCTTCCTTGAAGCCGAGAAGAAACTGTTTCTGAGCAACGGAAAGATGCTCTTCGATAAAGCTCTGAACGGGTTTTCCGCTTTCTTTTTCAAATTTTCTCTCAACGGGCTTTGCATCAGCTTTCTTTATACATCTGTCAACGATATCGAAAACCTCCTGCGGTTCAATCGCGCCGACAACGCAAAGCACCATATTGGCAGGATTATAGAAGTTTTTATACAGTCTGTAAAGAAGGTCAGCATCGATTTTTGCAATTGATTCCTGAGTGCCTGCAATATCAATTCTGACGGGATGGGCGCTGTAAAGCGCGCGCAGGAGATTAAACATAACCTGCCAGTCGGGCAAATCCTGATACATACGGATTTCCTGACCGATAATCCCCTGTTCCTTTTCGACAGTCTGCTGAGTGAAATACGGATTCTGAACAAAATCAAGAAGAATTTCGAGCGACTCTCCGATATTTTCCGAGCCTTTGAAAAGATAAGCCGTCTTTTCAAAGCTTGTATAAGCATTCGCACTCGCACCTGTTTTTGCAAAACGCTCAAACGCATTCAGATCTTCACTCTCAAAAAGTTTATGCTCCAGGAAATGAGCCGTTCCTTCGGGAATTGTTTCAAACTCGCCGTTTTCATTTTTTACGGCAGTATCAATTGATCCGTATTTAACACCGAAAACAGCATATGCCGAGGAATACCCTGCCTTGGGCATAACTCTTATTTCAAGACCCGATTCGTGGCGGACACAGAATACGCTTTCTCCAAGCTTTTCATTTGTTATCTGTTTAATCTGCATTCTCGTCACCCTCCCCCGATTCAGCCGAAAGCATAAATATTGTGTCAACCGAAAGTTTCTTTGCAGCTTCGCAAACCTGCTCCATAGTCACCTTTTCGATTTCTCCGTTAAGACTTTCGGGTGTTAATATTTCATCCTCAAGCACCTGCGACGCATACCATGCGCAGATTCCCTCGGGAGTTGTGAAAGTGTGTCTTTCTTTAAGCGAACGCTTTGAAGAATCGAGCACTTCGGGGTCGGTTCTGCCGTCTTTCAAATCGGAAAGCTGAGCAAAAATCTCTGACGTAGCTTCATCTTCCTTATCGGTATCGATTCCGCCTTCAATAAGCACAAGTCCCTTGCTTGCGATAAATCTTGACCAGCAATAATAAGCAAGGCTGAGCTTTTCACGGACATTCATAAACAGTTTGGAGTAAGTTCCCATGCCGAAAATATCGTTCATAACCGTCATCGCCGCAAGATTATCACGACTGTCACTTGTGCCTGCTCTTAATCCGATAACAAGCTTGCCCTGATTGACGGGGAATTTTTCTTCGTATCTGTTTAAACCGCCGCCCTCTTTCAGGAAAACCGTTTCAGGTTTAACGGGAGTTCTCTCGATTTTTTCAAATTCCTTTGCAAAAATATCCGCAACCTCATCCGCATCACGGCTGCCGACAACGGTAATTTGGAAAATCGCTGACGAAAGCAAGGTTTCCCACGCAGAATATACATCAGCCATCTTCACTTTTTCGATTTCTTCGACAGCACCGTATTTTTCCTTGCCGTATGCCTCGTCAGCACACATATAACTTATGCAGCGATTAAATGCATAGGTTCGTTTATCGTTAAGCTCTTCTTCAATGCGCTGAATAAGAAGTCTTTTCTCTGCCGCAAGATTTTCTTCCCCGAAGCTACCGTCTTGGCAGTTGGGCGAAAAAATCATACTTGCAAGAAGTTTGGCGCACTGCTCTGCAATGCTTTCATCCGTAAGAGCAAAACGGTCATCAAGAAAAGTCAGCGAAAGGTTAATAACCTGTGCTTCGCCCGATTTCATAACCGATGCGGAAAGGCTTGCGCCGTAAAGCTCATCAAGCTTACCGTTGAGAAGTGAAAAATCGGGATATTCCTTGCACGAACGCTTAAGAAGAAATATCAGCAGCGAATTTGCCGCCATTCTGTCATCCATCGGTAATGCCATAGACACCGAAATTCGTCCGGTTTTAAATCTGTCCGTCTGCTCCGAAACAAGACGCACACGGTCAGCTATCATTCTGATTTGCGGCATTGTGTCACATCCTTTTATATATCGTTTGCAGTTATCTGCTCGTAAGTTTCTCTCTTGACAATAACTCTTGCTTCGCCGTCCTTAACCATAACAACGGCAGGTCTGGCGATACGGTTATAGTTTGATGCCATTGAGTAGTTATACGCACCGGTTGAAAGAACAGCAAGTGTATCCCCCGCCTTGACCGGCTGAAGCTTTGTGTTTTCCTGAATAAGATCACCGCTTTCGCAGCATTTGCCTGCAACGGTAACAATCTCCGTTCTGTCCTCTTCGGCTCTGTCGGCGCAGACAATCTCATAATCCGAGCGATAAAGAGCATATCTCGGATTATCCGTCATACCGCCGTCAACGGAAACGAAAGTCCTTACATCGGGAATATGCTTGACGTTGCCGACCGTATAGAGCGTAACACCCGCAACCCCGACTATCGAGCGACCAGGCTCGATAAGAATAAACGGAGTTTTGATTCCGAGCTCGTGTGAAAAAGTATTGACCACCGCCGCAACGTTTTTCATATATTCGCCGTAAGGCTGATGGCTGTCGCTCTTGAGATATTTGATTCCGAAGCCGCCGCCGAGATTAAGCTCTTCAAACTCTTTTCCGGTTTCGATTTTGATATCTCTGTAAAACTCAAGCATTATCTTTGCCGCAAGCTCAAACGGATCAACGTCAAAAATCTGCGAACCGATGTGACAATGTAAGCCTCTGAGGTTAACGTTTTTCATGTCAAGCGCCGCCTTGACCGCATTCATTGCTTCGCCCGTTTCAAGAGCAAAGCCGAACTTCGAATCAATCTGACCCGTCTTGATGAAATCGTGGGTATGAGCATCAACTCCCGGCTTGATTCTGAGCATAATGCCTGCAACTTTTCCAAGCTCTCCTGAGATTGAATCGAGTGTTTTAAGCTCGGTCAGGTTGTCAACAACGATTCTTCCGACACCGCTTTCAACTGCAGCAACAAGCTCGTCACGGGTTTTGTTATTGCCGTGAAAAACAATTTTTTCTGCAGGAAAACCGACCGAAAGAGCAGTATAAAGCTCACCGCCCGAAACAACGTCAATTCCGATGTTTTCCTGCATACAGATGCGGTACATCTCCTTGCAGCTGAACGCCTTGCTGGCGTAAACCACCATTCCTTTGCCGTTATAGTATTTGTTGATCGAAAGAATAAACTCTCTGATTTTCTGTCTTATTTTACTCTCACTGTAAACATACAAAGGCGTGCCGAAACGCTCGGCAAGCTCAAGTGCATCCGCGCCTTCGATTGTGAGGTGACCTTTAAGGTTTGTTGAAACACACTTTGTGACAAGCATTTTTTATTCTCCCTTCAAAGCGCCGATTATTTCAGCTTTCATTTCTTCAACACCCGTACCCTTGACGGATGAAAACTCAATTTTCTTTATATCCGCATAATCCGCAAGTTCTTCAACAATCTCCGCTCTGCGTTTTTCGGTTTCGGTCTTGTTAAGCTTATCGCACTTTGTCAAAGCGATAATGAACGGAATTCCGCTTTCTCTCAGGAAGTTGAGCATTGTCATATCATCTGCCGACGGCGCATGGCGCATATCGATAAGCTGAATAACCAGCCTGATATCTCTGGCCGACTGAAAATATCCTTCCATAAGCTCTGCCCAACGCTTTTTCTCGCTTTGCTCACGCTTTGCATATCCGTATCCGGGCAAATCCACGAAGTAAACACCGTCACCCTTGAAAAAATTGACGGTAATCGTCTTTCCCGGCATCGAGCTTACTCTTGCAAGATTCTTGCGGTTGAAAACTTTATTTATAAGCGATGATTTGCCGACATTTGAGCGTCCCGAAAAAACAATTTCGGGTTCTTTTGAAGTCGGAAGCTGCTTCGACGTGCCGTAAGCGGCAGTAAAATCTATTTTGTCAAATCTCATTTTTTCAAATCCTTGTTATTGTGTTATTGAAGCCCGTGAGTTTTTACTCACATTCACGTGCTGAACCGACGTTTCTTCTGCCTTTGCAGGCTTTTCAAGAGCGATATCCCAGACCGCCTCAACGGTCTTGACGGGCTTGAACGCAACCGCCTCTTTAACAACGGGGTCAACCTCATCAAGGTCGGAAATGTTGTCATAGGGAATAACAACTGTTGTTATGCCTGCTCTGTAAGCCGCCATTGATTTTTCCTTAAGTCCGCCGATGGGAAGAACTCTGCCGCGAAGAG
>JAZNFD010000064.1:0-5929 GCA_045588975.1 Acutalibacteraceae bacterium
CGGTAGTTAATGACAGTCCGGTGGACTGTCAGCGCCGCGACTGACCGAGTCCCGCAGGCCGAGAGTCGAGTCCTGTTTGAGGCGCCAATGCATGATAATCCGAACCTTTTCTTTTCTCTGAATCGGTTCGGATTATTGCTTTATTTCTGATATTCAGTTTCTTTAAAAAATGCAACGGAGCAGCTTGATTGCTGCTCCGTCTTTTTTTATGTCTTGTTCTGTTGGTTTGCTTTCCATTCAGTGAATTCTTTCTGACCTTCTTCACTGTTGAAAAACTCTAATATGTCCGGATACAAAGGAGAAAATTTAAAATGATTTTGTTTCTGTGGCTTTGATATCGTTTATTATGCTTTTATGAAAAGTTATAATATGTCTTTATTTGTTGGCTTTGAAATTATAAACAGGTTTTATTATTTTGATGATATCAACAGTCGGTTCAATAAGCCTGATGATTTCATCCATCGGCTTATACGCCATAGGTGATTCATCAATGGTAGAAAGATTTGCCGATGTAGTGTAAATACCCTCCATTGCTTTTGTGTATTCCTCAACAGAAAAAAGCTCTTTTGCTTCGCCTCTGCTGACAAGTCTTCCTGCGCCGTGCGGTGCCGAGCAGTTCCAATCTTCATTTCCTTTGCCTGTTACGATAAGACAGCCGTCACGCATATTCATCGGGATAAGTAATTTTTGTCCATTATATGCCGGAATCGCGCCCTTGCGGACTATTCCGTTTTCATCAATAAAGTTATGAAGCGTTTCAAACGAATCAGTTTTACTGATTCCGAGAAATTTCAGAATATCGTCAGCAATCTTGCGTCTGTTTTCAGAAGCAAAATTCTGACATAACCTCATATCGTGCATATATCCTTCTGCTTCATCTCCCTCAAAATAACAATATTCGGAGGGGGTTTTAGTGCGCTGTGCATATATTGCGGATATTCTGACGAGTTCATCGGGAATATCGGTTGCCCTGTTTTCTGCCATTAATCTGTCATGAGCTTCTTTTTTAGCGTCATTTGCAGAATTCTTGCATGTCGCAATAGCTTTTTGCTGATAGATTTTTGCAACCTGTAACCCCAGATTTCTTGAGCCTGAATGTATAATAAGATAAAAATTTCCTTCTTCATCGCAATCGACTTCAATAAAATGATTTCCTCCGCCGAGTGTTCCGAGAGAGCAATATATTCTGTCAAGGTCTCTTAACTCGTTGTAGCAGAAAAGCTTTTTGACAAAATCCATTTCACTGTAATCTTTGTGAAGATTGCTTCCGGAGGGGATTTTTTTATGAATAAAATCATCAAGAGCCTTTAAATCTATCACCGTTTTACCTAAACAAACCGTAAGCATTCCGCAACCTATGTCGACACCAACGACATTTGGAATCACTTTATTTCCAAGGGTTGCAGTAAAACCTACCACACAGCCGCTTCCGAGGTGTACATCAGGCATAATTCTGACTTTTGAGTCCTGAAACGGAGGTTGAGATAACAAATTATATATTTGATTCGTTGCGGCAGGTTCAATATTATCTGTAAATATTTTGAGATCAAATGCCATTTTCTCACTTCCTTTCGTCGATAAATATCAGTGTTGTTTAACGATATAATTCATTCGAGTATGAAAAATAGTAATCCTGCAAATTTTCATCAATGTAGCTGAAGATTTCTTCCTGCAATTCATCGGGAATGCCGTAATATGCTTCTGCGATTGCGCCTGCAATGCACGCCTGAGTATCGCAATCTCCTCCGAGTGAAACGGCATTACGTATTGCATCTTCAAAATCGGCAGAATCAAGAAAACAAGCGATAGCCTGCGGAACACTTCCGTCACACGATATATTATGAGAATATCCTGAACGGATTTCATCAACGGTGAAATCAAGGTTATAATAATATTCTTCAATATAGTCACGTATTTCGTCTTTGTCAGATCCCGTTCTTGCAAGGAAAACTGCCGAAGCGACAGCCTGAGCCCCTCTTATTCCTTCATAACTGTCGTGTGTTATTTCGGCGCTCCATTTTGCAAGACATTCTGCTTCATCAAGTGTGTCAGCTGCCCAGGCAACAGGTGAAACACGCATGGCAGAACCGTTTGAAGTGCTGCCGTAAGGTTCGGGATTATCGTCTGTAAGCCAGCTGTAAAACATTCTTCCATACCCTGCATCGGGATACTGATTCCCGATCTCCTGCATACGTTCAATAAGCACAGCTTTGAATTCTTCCTCGTTACAACAATCTGTTTCGGCACATGCACAGCCGACTGCAATTGTCATTATGCTGTCATCTGTCGGTCTGCACCCGGGTATGAGTAAAACGAAATCTTTTGTTTTATCCGATCCGAATTCATAGGGCGAACCTACGATGTCACCGATAATCGCACCCAACATTTCAACTTCTCCTCAATAAATTACAATAAAAGCACAAAAGCAAAGACAATTAAATTATAAGTTCGGTTTTGCGGGATGTCAAGAAAAACAATCGCGTTTATAATAAGGTTGTATTTTTTCTGCTCTTTAAAACGAGGTTTGCTTTTAATAGTCACCAACAGATTGAAATAAAATTTGTGTTGTGATATAATAGCTTTCCAAACGATTGAATTCGGGAGGTTTTAATATGACCGAAAAATGGGTTCAGGCATGGGGACAGGCGCATTCGGCTTTGTCGTTCTTCTATTATCCGTCGTGCTCCAAAACATTCAGAATGGTTGTTAATTCGCCGATTCAGGGCAGAAGAATACGTTTGGAGTTATCAAATGAATGTGCAAAAAACGATGTATATATCAATTCTGTGACGGTTGCGAAGTGTGACGATAAGGGATGCTTTACCGATGAATATAAAACCGTTACTTTCAACTCTCAGAACACATTTTGCATCAAAAAGGGCGAAGTTATAAGGACAGACCCAATCGATTTCTGTGTTGAAACAGGTGATCGTTTCTGCGTCAGTATCTATGTTGAAAAGGGTGCACTCAGAAGCGGCAACCTGATCGACAGCGTTGAACTTATTACGGTCAAAGGCGACGTTACAAAAGAAAAATCCGTTATAAATCAACGCAGAAAAAGAGATAAGGTAAGAGAAGTTGCATCAAAAGTGCTGAAGATGTATTTCCATAAGCCGATTCCGCTTTTTCAGTCGGTTGAATTGCTCAATGACACGGACGCAAGCGCAATAACCGTTTTCGGTGATTCGATAAGTCAGCAGGGATACTGGACAAACGCTTTTGCTCAGCGTATACGTGAAGAATTCCCCGGAAGATATGCGGTTATAAACAAGTCGATAATGGGCAACAGAACCCTTCGCGATTTCAGTTCCAGATTTTTCTGCAAAGGCTTGTTCGGAATCAGCGGTCTTAACCGTGTTCAGCGTGACATTCTGAATTACGAGGACACCGAATATGTGATTTACGCTCTCGGCACAAACGACTTTCTTCAGTACAATACGATTGCTGCACCCAAAAGCGAAAAGCCGACGGCAAAAGAGCATTTCGATGCCGTGGCGGGAATTTCGGATTTGCTTGAGAAACATGGGAAAAAGCTTGTGGTTTTCAATGTGCTTAATTTCGGTGAGGCAATCGATTCAAGACCCGAAAAGGAAGCGATGGTCAAAGAATATAACACGATGCTGAACAAAAATGCCGACAGATTCCATGCGGTTTATGACCAGGCAGAATTGGTTGTTAATCCCGATAAACCGCATTGCAGCAAAAAAGAATATCTCGGAAAGGATTACATTCATCCCAACAAAGAAGGCGGAAAGCTTGTAGCGGATAATGTTAATCTTGATTGGTTCAGATGAAATACAGCACTCAAATCAAAAGGAGTTTTTATGAATAAAAAAAACTGGCTTGTTTTATCCTCGGAAGAAGAGTTTACATCCGATGAGCTTTATCAGTATCTGCTTGAATCCCAAAGCAGAATATTTATTCTCAGCGGAAAAAGCGGCTGCGGAAAAACAAGCATTATAAGAAGGCTTAAAGCAGAGAGCGGCAGAACCGTAAACTCTGTCAATCATCTGTTTATAACGAATTACATTTGCCGACAAAGAACGGATGAACCTGTTTCTCAGGAAGAATTTGACGATAAAATCAACAGCGATTTTTTCTGTGTAGAGGATGTTGATTTTCTTGCGGGTATGGTTTCGATGCAGGAGGTTTTCGGTGAGCTGATGAAAGAAATCAGCACCGGGCGTAAGATTATCATAACCGGAATAGAACTGAGAAGACGCGTGCCTGAGCTTTTGGAAACATTAGGCGATTCATGCGAAGAAATAATCTACGCAAAGTAAAAATTTATATCTTTATTTTTAAGAGAACAGATGTTATAATTAAACGAAAAAACTTAAGGAGTATTATAAAATGTATATTACAGATGACATTAAATATATCGGCGTAAATGACAGCGAAATCGACCTTTTTGAGGGTCAGTATGTTGTTGAAAACGGGATGGCATATAATTCATATTTAATTGAGGATGAAAAAATTGCCGTGTTCGATACCGTTGATGCACGATTCGGTGACGAATGGATTGCAAACATCAAGGCTGTGCTCGGTGACCGAAACCCCGACTATCTCATCATCCAGCATATGGAACCCGACCATTCCGCAAACATAAATCTTTTTGCGGAGAATTATCCCGATGCAGAAATTGTTGCATCAAAAAAGGCATTCGGAATGATGCTTCAGTTTTACGGCAATGACTATGCGGACAGACAGATTGTTGTCGGCGACGGGGATACTCT
Source organism: Acutalibacteraceae bacterium (assembly GCA_045588975.1). Lineage (GTDB taxonomy): Bacteria > Bacillota > Clostridia > Oscillospirales > Acutalibacteraceae > CAG-177. The sequence continues at coordinate 4,737 of JAZNFD010000064.1, forward strand.
TTCACTCGGCAGTCACGAACTTACTTTTGTTACTGCGCCGATGGTGCACTGGCCCGAGGTAATCGTCACTTACGACAGCAAGGATAAAGTGCTTTTCTCGGCAGACGGATTCGGAAAATTCGGTGCGCTTGATGCAGACGAGGATTGGGCGTGCGAAGCAAGACGCTATTATTTCGGAATTGTCGGCAAATACGGCGTCCAGGTTCAGGCTCTCCTCAAGAAAGCCGCCGCACTTGATATTGCAATCATATGCCCTCTTCACGGACCCGTTCTTACCGAAAATCTCGGCTATTATCTTGACCTGTATAACACCTGGTCATCCTACGGTACCGAAAGCGAAGGTGTTGTGATTGCTTACACAACCGTTTACGGCAACACCCGAAAAGCGGTTGAGCTGCTTGCAAAGAAGCTCGAAGAAAACGGATGCCCCAAGGTTGTTGTCAATGACCTTGCGCGCTGTGATATGGCAGAGGCAGTCGAGGATGCCTTCCGCTACGGAAAAATCGTACTCGCAACAACCACCTATAACGGCGAAATGTTCCCGTTTATGAGAGAATTTATCAGTCACCTGACCGAAAGAAACTTCCAGAATAAAACCGTTGGCTTTATCGAAAACGGAACATGGGGTCTTATGGCAGAGAAATTTATGAGAAGAATGCTTGAAAACAGCAAGAATCTCACCTACACCGAAGCGGGCGTTCACATCAAATCAGCCGTGAATGATGAAAACATCGCGCAGATTGATGCACTTGCCGCAGAGCTTTGCAAATAAAATTTATTCGCTGTGTTTCAGCGACTTTAATGACAGCCGAAGTCCGCTCAGAAATGAGCGGACTTTCTTAATGCCTGAACGGCGGCTGAATATGCTTCCGGTGCCGGAGTTGCTTCGTCTGACAGAAAACAAGGAAAATTTACGGATATATATTTGCCGAGGGTCAGAGCGCTGTTTGTGCTTTTGAGGATTCTGTCTGCTTCATTCAGCATTTCGGGGTAAGTTCTGCATCCGCTGAGGATCAGGCAACGTGCCAGAAGCTCGGCTTCAGATGAAAAACAAACGGATGCCCGTGCATCAAGATGCAAAGCGCAGAGAGTTTTGTAATCTGTTTCGCCCGATTTTCCGAGTCCGTTGATGCGTCGGAATTCGGCAAGTGCATTTTTTGTTTCAAAATCAAAAATACCGTTTTCGTCTCCGT
>JAZNFD010000065.1:0-2718 GCA_045588975.1 Acutalibacteraceae bacterium
TTCTCGAGTGAGGAAAAAGCAGTCAAGCGATTTGCACGCAATGTTGATGACTGGCTTTATGAAGACAAAAAAGCGGGTAAGGTTGCAGCGATATTCCCCAATGTCATAACATTCCTTATCACCTGCGGCTCGGTTATCATATGGTTTGTCGGCGGAAACATGGTTATCGATACCCCCGAAAGGCTTTCTCTCGGTATTCTCGTTTCGTTTATTTCGTATACGAGTATGTTCTATAATCCCGTCAGCTTCTTTGCAAACCTCAGCGACTCTTATCAGAACGCACTTGCATCAACCGAAAAGATTATGGATATCATCAACGCCGAACCCGAGCACGATTTCGGCAAGGATAAGACCCTTGACCATATCAGCGGTAAGATTGAGTTCCGCAATGTCAACTTCTCGTTTGACCGTTCAAAGAAAGTTCTTAATGATGTCAACTTTGTTATCGAACCCGGCGATGTTGTCGGTATTGTCGGTACAACAGGCTCAGGCAAATCAACTTTGATAAACCTTCTTATGCGTTTCTATGATGATTATGAGGGTGAAATTTTTATCGATGATATCAATATCCGTGATATAGATATGGCATATTATCGTTCGCAAATCGGTTATGTTCAGCAGGAGCCGATGATGTTCCGCGACACGATATTCAACAACATCGCCTATTCGCTCCCGTCGGCGCATCCCGAGCAGGTGCTCAATGCGGCAGATGTCGCAAACGCACACGGCTTCATCTCAAGGCTTCCCGATGCATATGACACAATGCTCGGTGAAAGAGGCGTCGGTCTTTCGGGCGGTGAAAAGCAGAGACTTTCAATCGCAAGAGCCGTGCTTAAAAATCCCGGCATTCTCATTTTCGATGAAGCAACTTCTGCAGTTGACTCCGAAACCGAAAAGCTTATTCAGGATGCAATCAACAATCTTATCAGGGGCAGAACAACCCTTATGATTGCCCACAGACTTTCAACTCTGCGCAAGGCTAATAAAATTATCGTTGTCGATAAGGGCAACATCATCGAATTCGGCTCGCCCGACGAGCTTATGGCGATGAAGGGCAAATACTACAAGCTTATTAAGATTCAGTCCATGAGCGAGCAGGTAGCCGCAGAAAAAGCCGCAGAAAATTTTGAGTAAGGAGGAGCTTATATGTCAAGAATTTTTATTGACGGGTCTGAAATCCGCATAACCGTTAAGGACAAAATCTTCTGTGACGTTGAGTTCTTCACGGGAGAAAAATTTACGGATCTTGAGCCGAGGAGACTTTTCCCCGTCAGCGGTCTGAGCGAATACATAACATTTCTCGACAGCGAGGGAGAAGAAAAATTCATACTCCGTAAGCTCGATAATATGGAGCCGTCGCAGAAAGAGCTTCTGCTCGGATGCCTTGAGGAATATTACAGAATTCCCAAGATAACAAGGCTCATCAGCCGAAGCGAAAAGCACAGAATCTGGCTCTGGAATGTTGAAACGGACAGAGGTAACTACACCTTCGAGATCATCAATCATATCCAGTCCATGAAAATGTTCTACGACAAGCGCATACTAATCAAAGACGGTAACGACAACCGCTATGAAATTCCCAATATCTATGAACTCGATAAACGCAGTCAGAAACTGATTTTACCCGATATGTAATGAAAGGAAACAGATAATATGAAACTTATTCTTGCCATAGTAAATAACGATGACAGTGCGGTTGTTTCCGCAACACTCACAAGAGAAAACTACAGTGTAACAAAGCTTTCAACCACGGGCGGATTCCTTATGATAGGCAACACCACTCTGCTTATCGGTGCAGAGGATGACCGTGTTGCAAGAGCAAAGGAAATTATCAACGAATATTCAAGAACAAGAAGCAAGGTTGCAATGACAACCGATTCACTCGGCAGAGGTCTCCAGAAAAACAGTCTTGAAGAAGAAATCACCGTCGGAGGTGCGACAGTATTTGTACTCAATGTCGAGAGTATGGATAAATATTAATTTAACGTTTTTTCGTCTTTGACGTATACCCGGATACGCCTGAAGGTGAGAAAAACGCCATCCGTCAACATTTCTCATCAGTCAAATGAAACAATCTTTAATATCAGGAGAAAATTATGAAGAAAACAATCAGCATTTTACTTGCCGTTTCTTTTGTTTTTTCATTCTGCGTTTTTGCGAATGCGGATGATAACGAACTGAAATTCGGAGCGGACGGCAAATTCACCGTGCTTCAGATAAGCGACCCGCAGGATGACCATTATCCTGCATATGACCTTGTCAATTTCATTAAGCTTGCGATTGAGCAGACTGATCCCGACCTCATTGTTTTTACGGGTGATATTGTTGAGGACAGCAGAATCGGCGATATCGGCATTGACGGTCAGAGTTTCAGAGAGGGTGTTGAGGTTGACGGCGATTATTATCAGACTGTTATGAATGTGACCGAGGCGTGCAAAGCTGTTTTTGCCGAGGCTGAAAGCAAGGGAATACCGTTTGCCGTCTGTCAGGGCAATAACGATTATAACAGCGGCGTCACAAACGAAGATTGGCTCAAAATCTATAGCACCTATGAAAACAGCCTCACCGTTGATGAAAGCGAAGATGCCGACGGCAGAATCGATTTCAATCTTGAAATCAAGGGTAATGACGGAAAAACAGCTTTCAATATCTGGATGATGGATACCAAAGGCAGCTCCGTTACCGAGGAACAGATTGAATGGTATAAATCCGAAAGTG
>JAZNFD010000066.1:0-2995 GCA_045588975.1 Acutalibacteraceae bacterium
TGCTGAGTCGCCGCCGCCGATGATTGTAACTGCATCTGTTTCAGCAAGAGCCTTTGCAACTGCGATTGTACCTGCTGCAAGAGTGGGGTTCTCGAAAACGCCCATAGGTCCGTTCCATACAACTGTCTTTGCACTCTTAACTGCTTCTGCATAGAGTTCTGCAGTCTTGGGACCGATATCAAGACCTTCCTTATCAGCAGGAATAGCATCTGCTGCGAAAACTTCTGTTTCGATGGGAGCATCGATGGGGTTGGGGAAACCTGCTGCTGTAACAACATCAACGGGAAGAAGAATCTTAACGCCCTTTGCTTCTGCCTTTGCAAGCATATCCTTGCAGTAATCGATCTTGCTTTCGTCGAGGAGCGAGTTACCTACGCCGTAGCCCTTAGCAGCAAGGAATGTGTAAGCCATACCGCCGCCGATGATGAGTGTGTCAGCTTTGTTGAGAAGGTTTTCGATAACGTTGAGCTTGTCAGCAACCTTTGCACCGCCGAGGATTGTAACGAAGGGTCTTTCGGGATCTTCAACAGCGTTGCCGAGATACTTAAGCTCTTTGCCCATAAGATAACCTACAGCTGCTTCTTCAACATAAGCTGTTACGCCTACTGTTGAGCAGTGTGCTCTGTGAGCTGCGCCGAATGCATCGTTAACATACATTTCGCAGATGCTTGCAAGGTCCTTTGAGAAAGCTTCGCCATTCTTTGTTTCTTCTGCACGGAAACGTGTGTTTTCAAGAAGAACAACGTCGCCGTCGTTCATAGCTGCAACAGCTGCCTTTGCATTTTCGCCGACTACTGTGTCATCAGCTGCAAAAACAACTTCCTTGCCGAGCTTCTCGCTGAGTCTCTTTGCAACGGGAGCGAGAGAGAACTTTGCTTCGGGGCCGTACTTGGGCTTGCCGAGATGTGAGCAAAGAATAACCTTTGCGCCGTCATTTATAAGTTTCTGGATTGTGGGAAGAGCTGCATTGATTCTGTTTTCGTCTGTGATAACGCCTTCCTTGAGAGGAACGTTAAAGTCGCAGCGAACAAGCACCTTCTTGCCCTTTGCATTGATGTCGTCAACTGTCTTTTTGTTAAGTAAGCTCATTTTTTGTCATCCTTTCGAAATTTATAACGGGAACATACTTTACCAATTATTTATTTTATAATATTATGTCAAATTTTTCAAGCATTATTTATCGGCAAATCGCCGAATATATGCGGTTTTTGCAGACAAATTTCATCTTGACTTTACAACGGGATTTTGATAGAATGTGTAAAGTTAGATATATGCTGAATGTCTTCGTAGCTCAGCAGGATAGAGCGTTCGCCTCCTAAGCGAAAGGCCGTGGGTTCGAATCCCGCCGCGGCCGCCAAAAAAGCACCGTTCATATGAACGGTGCTTTCGTTTTTGCAATTATCTGTTGTTGATAAGCTTTGTGAGTTCAACGGGATCAACAATCTTGCCGTCCTTATAAACACGCATATTGCCCGAAGCAATTTCGTCGATAAGGATAACTTCGTCGTTGTTGTAACCGAACTCAAACTTGATATCCCAGAGGTCGAGACCGATTGACTTGAGGTCGTCGGCAACAATCTTTGTGATTGCAAGAGTCTGAGCCTTCATGCTTTCAAACATTTCGGGGCTCATAATTCCGAGAGCTGCAAGACCTTCGCCTGTTACGAGGGGATCGCCGAGAGCATCGTTCTTGAATGTGCACTCAACATAGCCGCCTTCGAGGACTGTGCCGTCTGCAATGTATTCGCCGTATCTGCGGATGAAGCTGCCTGTTGCAACAAGGCGGCAGATAACTTCAAGGCCGTGACCGAATACCTTGCCGGGAAGAACTTCCATTGTTGCGTCATCAATGTTTGCACTTACATAGTGAGTCTTGATACCTGCAGCCTTGAGAAGCTCGAAATAGTGGATTGATGATTTGAGGTTTGCTTTGCCGATGCCTTCGATGGTAAGACCTACGCTGTTTTCGCCGGGATCAAACACACCGTCTTTGCCTGTGCAATCGTCCTTGAACTTGAGCATAACGTTGCCGTTTTCAAGTGAATAAACGTCTTTTGTTTTGCCTTCATAAATCTTTGTCATGACACAACACTCCTTTGAGTCTTTTAAACACTAATACTTTATCACATTTTTTTTGATTTGTATACATTTTTTTGCGAATTTTTTCAAGCAGATTTCAATTTTTTTAAATATCACAAAAATGAAAGAAAATTACCGATTGTATATATAAAATTTAACCATTTGATGTTGCGTTTCCAAAAAAACTTTAGTATAATAGAATCAACCTTTAAAGGAGGAAACAATTATGCAATCAATCAAAAAGTACATCGCAGAATTCATCGGCACCTTTGTCCTCGTTCTTTTCGCCTGCGGAACCGCCGCCGTTGTCGGCTGTTCGGCTGAAAACGGAACGGGCTATCTCCTCACTGCCCTTGCCTTCGGTCTTGTTATCGTTGCAATGGCTTATTCAATCGGCAATGTTTCGGGATGCCACATCAACCCCGCAGTTTCAATCGCAATGCTCGTCAGCGGTAAGATGAACATCAAGGACTTCATCGGCTATATCATTGCTCAGTTCCTCGGTGCAACTGCAGGCGCAGCTGTTCTTATGGCATTTGTCGGCAAGGAAAGCGGACTCGGTGCAAACGCACTCTATAACGACAGCATCGGTCTTTCGATTCTTATCGAAATCATTCTCACCTTTGTTTTTGTTATCGCAATCCTCGGCGTAACCTCAAAGATTGAAAACAGCGCTGTTGCAGGCATCGTTATCGGTCTTTCACTCACTCTCGTTCACATTCTCGGAATCAGCTTTACCGGCACATCCGTTAACCCCGCAAGAAGTTTCGGACCCGCACTTCTCGTTGGCGGTGACGCACTCGCAAATGTATGGGTATTCATCGTTGCTCCCCTTATCGGCGGTGTTCTTGCGGCTCTTGTTTACAAATTCCTTGCATCGGACAAAGCAAAATAATCTGTTATAAATAAAGCGGCG
>JAZNFD010000067.1:0-12109 GCA_045588975.1 Acutalibacteraceae bacterium
GGGATATGTTTATCTTGCAACACCTCCGCTTTATAAAGTGGAAAAGAATAAGAAAGTATGGTATGCGTACAGCGATGAAGAATTAAACAATATCCTAAAAGAAGTAGGTCGTGATCAGAATAACAAGATTCAGCGTTATAAAGGTCTCGGCGAGATGGATGCGGAGCAGCTCTGGGAGACAACCATGGATCCGGAAAGAAGAATCCTTCTTCGAGTGACGATGGATGAGGCAATGGAGGCAGAAATCAATCTGACCTTTACGACCCTTATGGGAGATCAGGTAGAGCCGCGCCGTGAATTCATTGAACAGAACGCAAAATTTGTTGCGAATCTTGATATTTAAGGAAAGGACTGATTTAAATGAGTTTTGGCGACGCAAGAGATACCCAGAAAATTATAAATGTTGACCTTAACAAAGAAGTGCGTCAGGCTTTCCTTGATTACTCGATGTCGGTTATCACATCCCGTGCTCTCCCCGATGTCAGAGACGGCTTGAAGCCTGTTCACCGCAGAATTCTTTACACAATGCACGAAAACGGACTGACTCCCGATAAGGCATACAGAAAGTGCGCCGATACCGTCGGTTCTGTTCTCGGACGTTACCATCCCCACGGTGACGCATCGGTTTACGATGCCATGGTACGTCTTGCCCAGACCTTCTCAATGAGATATATTCTCGTTGACGGTCACGGTAACTTCGGCTCGGTTGACGGCGACCCCCCTGCAGCATACCGTTATACAGAGTCGAGAATGAGCAAGCTTTCGCTCAGAATGCTCACCGATATCGACAAGGATACCGTTGATTTCACAACCAACTACGACGACCGTCTTAAAGAGCCCACCGTTCTTCCGTCAAGATTCCCCAATCTTCTTGTTAACGGTTCGGTAGGTATCGCCGTCGGTATGGCAACCAACATTCCTCCCCATAATCTCGGCGAGGTTATCGACGGAATGTGTGCTATGATTGATAATCCCGATATTACCCTTGAAGAGCTTATGGAGCATATTCAGGGTCCCGACTTCCCCACAAGGGGCGTCATTATGGGCAGAGCGGGTATCAGAGCGGCTTACGGCACGGGCAGAGGCAAGATTACTCTTCGTGCAAAGGCGGAAATCATTGAAAAGAAAAACGGCAGATTTGAAATTCAGGTAACTGAAATTCCTTATATGGTCAATAAAGCAAGGCTTATCGAAAGCATTGCAGACCTCGTTAAAGACAAGAGAATCGAAGGCATTTCCGACGTTAACGACTATTCGTCAAAGAAGGGTATGCTTATCTCGATTGACCTCAAGAGGGACGCAAATCCTCAGGTTGTTCTCAATCAGCTTTTCTCCTATACCCAGCTTCAGACGACCTTCGGCGTAATTATGATTGCGCTTGTCAACGGCGAGCCCAAGCAGCTCACCCTCAAGGAAGTTCTTGACCACTATATCAAGTTCCAGCAGGAAGTTATAACCCGCAGAACAAGATACGACCTCAAAAAGGCTCAGGACAGAGCGCATATCCTTGAAGGTCTTGCAAAAGCTATTGATATTGTTGACGATATCATCGCAACAATCAGAGCCTGCAAGGGCGGTCAGGCAGAAGCAAAGGCTGCCATTATGGAAAAATTCGATTTCGACGAACCTCAGGCAGCGGCTATCGTTGCATTCCGTCTCGGTCAGCTCGCAGGTCTTGAAATTCTCAAGATTACCAGCGAACTTAACGAGCTTAAGGAGAAGATTGCCGACTATCTCGACATTCTTTCAAATGAAGCAAGAGTGCTTGATATCGTCAAGACAGAGGCAATGGCTATCCGTGACAAGTTTGCGGATGACAGAAGAACCGAAATCGTCAATGTTTCGGGCGAGGTTGACATTGAAGACCTTATTCCCGAAGAAACCTGCGTTTATACTCTCACCAATATGGGCTACATCAAGCGTATCCCGATGGATGAATACAAGCAGCAGAACAGAGGCGGCAGAGGTGTCAAGGGTCTGACAAGAAGAGATGAGGACGTTGTCAAGACAATGTTCACCTGCTCGACCCACGACTATATTATGTTCTTCACAACGAAGGGCAAGACCTACCGTCTTAAAGGCTATGAAATTCCCGAAGGCTCACGTCAGAGCAAGGGTATGAACATAGTTAACCTTCTTCCCGTTGAAGAGGGCGAAAGAGTTTCCGCAATGATAAGAGTTCCCGAATTCGGCGAGGATAACTATTATCTCTGTATGCTCACAAGAAACGGCATTATCAAGCGTACCGAGCTTGATGCATATAAGAACGTACGCAAGAACGGCGTTATCGCAATCAACCTTGACGATGATGACGAGCTCGTATGGGTCAAGCTTACCGAAGGCGGCGAAAATCTTATTATCGCAACCAAGAAGGGTATGGCAATTGCGTTCCGCGAGGACGATGCAAGAGTTATCGGACGTACCGCAAGAGGCGTGCGTGCGCTCAGACTCAAAGAGGGTGACTGCGTTGTCGGTATGGATATTCTCAGCGAGGGCAAGAAGGTTCTCACCGTCAGCGAAACAGGCTACGGCAGACTGAGCGAAATCACCGATTACCGACTTCAGAGCAGAGGCGGTTCGGGTCTGACGAACTATCACGTTGCGAAGTACGGCGACGTTGCGGCAATTGAGGTTGTCAACCCCGAGGATGACCTTATGCTCATTTCGTCAGACGGCATCATCATCCGAATTTCAATGGAAGCAATCCGTCTTTGCGCAAGACCCTCAAAGGGTGTCCGTGTTATGAAAGTAACCGATGGCGAAAGACTGATATCCGCTGTTTCGGTTCAGCCTGAAGAGGGAGAAGACCGCGATGAAATTCCCGCAGAAGAAAATAACGATGCCGACAGTGCTCCCGAACAGACCGAAGAATAAAAAATCCGACAAAAAAACTGAAAAAAATTCTTGTAAGTACTTGTCAGATTAAAATTGATTTGTTATTATACATTTATAATCGTTTGTATAAAGTTTTCTAAAAGAACAGAAGGAGGCGTAACGATGAATATTGCTTTAATTGCTCACGATGCCAAAAAAGAGCTTATGATTCAGTTCTGCATTGCTTATTGCGGCATTCTCAGCAGACATGATATTTATGCAACGGGAACAACAGGTAAAATGGTTGCAGCGGCAACGGGACTTGATATCACAAGATTTCTCAGCGGTGCTCAGGGCGGTGACCAGCAGATTGCATCAAGAATCGCCTGCAATGAAATTGACCTTCTGCTTCTTTTCAGAGATCCCTTAACGGCAAAACCTCACGAGCCCAACGAAGCAACTCTTCTCAGGCTCTGTGATGTTCACAATGTCCCTGTTGCAACCAATATTGCAACGGCTGAGGCACTCATACATTCGCTTGCCAGAGGCGACCTTGATTGGCGTGAAATCGTCAATCCTCCAAGGAAGTAATCTCCTTCGGCGGACGCACCTGCCTGGCCAAAAATCAAGTTTTTTACCGGGGTCGTCTTTAACGGACGACCCTGTATTTTATAGTGAGGATGATAAAAATGGCACTTGTTACCAAAGCCATCAAAGGCACTCAGGATATAATGCCTGATGAAGTGTATAAAAATCAGTTTATCGAGCAGACCGTGCTTGATATTGCGGGCAAGTTCGGTTTCCGTGAAATAAGAACACCCGTTTTTGAACATACCGAGCTTTTCCAGAGAGGTGTCGGTGAAACAACAGACGTTGTTCAGAAGGAAATGTATACCTTTGACGATAAGGGCGGACGTTCAATTACTCTGCGCCCCGAAGGCACAGCGGGTGCGGTAAGAGCATTCCTTGAGCACGGACTTTTCAACGAAGCTCTTCCCCAGAAGCTTTGCTACGTTATCAATTGCTACCGCTATGAAAAACCTCAGGCGGGCAGATGGAGAGAATTCCAGCAGTTCGGCGTTGAAATGATAGGCGCAGGCGCACCTGCCGCAGACGCCGAAGTAATTTCTCTTGCCAACGAAATTTTCGCATTCCTCGGCGTTGAGGGTCTTGAGCTTCAGATCAATTCCATCGGCTGCCCCGAATGCCGCAAGAATTATCACAATGCGCTCAAAGAGTATTTCGAAACAAAGAAGGACGAGCTTTGCCCCACCTGCCTCGGCAGACTCGAGAAGAATCCCATGAGAATTCTCGACTGCAAGAGTCCTGTTTGCTCGGGCATCGCAAAGGATGCACCCGCAATCCTCGATTATATCTGCGATGATTGCTCGGCTCACTTTGAAAGTGTCAAGAAATATCTTGACAAAATGAATATCGAATATGTTGTCAATCCCCGCATCGTAAGAGGACTTGACTATTATACACGCACCGTTTTCGAGTTCGTATCAACTCAGATAGGCGCTCAGGGCACGGTCTGCGGCGGCGGCCGTTACGACGGACTTGTTGAAGAGCTCGGCGGTCAGCACATTCCGTCGCTCGGCTTCGGTATGGGTACCGGCAGACTTCTTATGCTCCTTGAAGCTCAGGGAATCGAGCTTCCCAAGCCTTCGGGCTGCGACCTCTACATCGCACCCATGGGCGAAAATGCATCATATGAGGCGGCGGCTATCGTGGCCGACCTGCGTGCAGGCGGCATCAGCGCACAGACAGACGTTGTCGGCCGTTCGCTCAAGGCTCAGATGAAATATGCCGACAAAATCGGTGCTAAATATACAATGGTGCTCGGTGACGACGAAATCGCACAGGGTAAGGCAAAGGTCAAAAATATGGACAGCGGCGAAAGCACCGAAATTGAGCTTGCGGAAATTGCCGACGGTTTCATGGAATTTCTTGTAAGGCAGGAAACTGCGGCTCTCGGCGAATCGCTCGACCTGAGCGGGGTTGACCTTTCCGCAATTCTCGGACAGATTTAACAATAAAGGATGATATAACATGGATTTTATGACAGGACTTAAAAGAACCCATTACTGCGGCGATCTCCGTCTTTCCGATGAAGGCAAAACCGTAACGGTAGCCGGCTGGGTTCAGCGTCAGAGAGACCTCGGCGCACTCATTTTCATTGACCTTCGTGACAGAGAAGGCATCGTTCAGCTCGCATTTGACGAATCAACCGCAAAGGATGTTTTCGAAAAGGCATCGTCCGCAAGAAGCGAATATGTTCTTATGGCTCAGGGTACGGTCAGAGAGCGTTCCGCAAAGAATACCGAAATCCCCACGGGTGAAATAGAAATCGAAGTAACCGATCTGCGCATTCTCGCAAAGAGCGAAACACCGCCCTTTGAGATTATCGAGGACTGCCAGACAGCGGAGCTTACCAGACTCAAGTACCGCTATCTTGACCTTCGCAGACCCGACCTTCAGAAGAATATTCTTCTCCGCCACAAGATTACAAAAATTACAAGAGACTATTTTGATGAAAACGGCTTCATCGAAATCGAAACTCCCATTCTCATCAAGTCAACTCCCGAAGGCGCAAGAGACTACCTTGTCCCCAGCCGTATCCACAAGGGCAAGTTCTATGCTCTTCCCCAGTCGCCTCAGCTTTACAAGCAGCTTTCGATGGTTGCGGGATTTGACAGATATATGCAGATTGCACGCTGCTTCCGTGACGAGGACCTCCGTGCTGACCGTCAGCCCGAATTCACACAGATTGACCTTGAAATGTCGTTTGTTGATATGGAAGATGTTCTTGCAATCGGTGAAGGTTATATGGCAAGAGTTTTCAAGGAAGCTCTCGGAGTTGACATTCAGCTTCCTCTTCCCAGACTTACTTATAAAGAAGCAATGGAGCGTTACGGCAGCGACAAGCCCGACACACGCTACGGTATGGAAATCTATGACCTGAGCGAAACAGTCAAGGGCTGCGGCTTCGGCGTTTTCACAGGCGCACTTGAAGCAGGCGGCAGCGTAAGAGGAATCACCGCAAAGAACGCTTTCAATATTCTCACAAGAAAAGAAATCGATAAGCTTACCGAAATGGTAAGAGGCATCGGCGCAAAGGGTCTTGCATGGGCAAGACTTGCGGAGGACGGCACGGTTGCATCTTCATTTGCAAAATTCCTCACAGAGGACGAGATGAACGCTCTTCTCGCAAAAGCGGATGCAAAGCCGGGTGACGTTGTTCTTATCATCGGCGACGGCAAGAATTCCACAGTTCTTTCCGTTCTCGGCGCACTCCGTCAGGCAGTTGCAAAGAAGCTTGACATTATTCCTGAAAAGCAATATAATCTCCTTTGGATCACTGAATTCCCGTTCTTTGATTGGGACGAGGATGCTCAGCAGTATGTTGCAATGCATCATCCGTTCACATCACCTATGGATGAGTGCCTTGATTATCTTGAAACAGATAAGGGTTCGGTCCGCGCAAAGGCATATGACCTTGTTCTCAACGGTGTTGAGCTTTGCTCGGGTTCAATCAGAATCACAAACCCCGACCTTCAGGCAAGAATTTTCTCGCTTCTCGGTCTTTCGGATGAAGAGGCTCACAACAAGTTCGGCTATCTCCTCGATGCGTCCAAATACGGCGCACCTCCTCACGGCGGTATGGGTATCGGCCTTGACAGACTTGTTATGCAGATGCTCGGCAGCGAATCGCTCCGTGACGTTATCGCATATCCCAAGGTTCAGAACGCAAGCGAGCCTATGACGGAATGCCCTGCAACCGTTGACGGTGTTCAGCTTGACGATCTCGGAATCGCAATCTCAGCAACAGAAGAATAATATATAATGTAAAATTTTCCTTGGAAGGATGATATATAATGGCAAGAGTTAATAATTTTTCAGCGGGCCCTTCAATGCTCCCCGAAAGCGTGCTTAACAGAGCGGCGGCAGAAATGCTCGATTATAAGGGCAGCGGTCAGTCTGTTCTCGAAATGAGCCACCGTTCAAAGGTTTATGAAGAAATTATCTTCGGCGCACGCGACCTTTTCAAAGAGGTTATGAATATCCCCGATAACTATAAGGTTATCTTCTGTCAGGGCGGTGCTTCAACTCAGTTTGCAGCTATCCCCCTCAACTTCCTCAACGGAAGCGGCAAGGCTGACTACGTTCTTTCGGGTCAGTTTTCGACAAAGGCATACAAAGAAGCCTGCAAATACGGCGATATCAAGGTTGTCGGCTCATCAAAGGAGCAGAATTTTTCCTGCATTCCCGAGCTTGACAAGGCAAACTTCACTCCCGATGCAGACTATTTCTACATCTGCCAGAACAACACAATCTATGGCACACGTTTTGCCCAGCTTCCCGACACAGGCAACGTTCCTCTCGTGGCAGACGTTTCATCCTGCTTCCTTTCAGAGCCTATGGATGTTTCGAAGTACGGCGTTATCTACGGCGGCGCACAGAAAAACGTTGCTCCCGCAGGCCTGACAGTTGTTATCGTGCGTGAGGATCTTCTCGGCAATGCAAGGGACTACACTCCCACAATGCTCGACTATAAGACCCTCGCAGACAACGATTCAATGTACAACACACCGCCCTGCTACTCAATCTATATGTGCAAGCTCGTTCTTGAATGGATCAAGACTCTCGGCGGTCTTGAAGCAATGAAGCTTCACAACGAAAAGAAATGCTCAATTCTCTATGATTTCATTGATAACAGCAAGATGTTCAACAACCCCGTCAAGAAGAGCGACCGTTCAATGATGAATGTAACCTTCGTTACAGAAAGCGATGAACTCAATGCAAAATTTGTCAAGGATGCAACAGCTGCAGGCTTTGTTAATCTCAAGGGCCACCGTTCAGTCGGCGGCATGAGAGCTTCAATCTACAACGCTATGCCCATTGAAGGCGTTGAAAAGCTCGTTGACTTCATGGCAGAGTTCGAAAAGAAGAACTGAACATTAATCGGCTCCATCTGACGAGGGAGCTGTCGCAATGCGACTGAGGGAGAGACGGGATTTGTGTGTCGGCAGTTGGTTTTTGCTTTTTTGTTTCTCTCCCTCCGTCATTTGCTCCGCAAATGCTACCTCCCTCGTCAGAGGGAGGCAATAAGGTCGAAAGGACAGATTATAATGTTCAACATTTTATTATTAAACAAAATTTCAAAGAACGGTCTTGACCGTCTTGACGCAGCAAAATTCGCTTGTGCAGATGCAGTTGAAAATCCCGATGCGATTCTCGTTCGTTCCGCTTCAATGCACGAAATGGAGCTTTCGGAAAGCACTCTTGCAATCGCAAGAGCAGGTGCAGGCGTCAATAATATTCCCATTCCCGCTTGCAGCGACAAGGGCGTTGTTGTTTTCAACACTCCCGGTGCAAACGCAAATGCGGTTAAAGAGCTTGTTATCTGCTCACTTTTCCTTGCTTCAAGAAAGGTTGCCGCTTCTCTCGACTGGTGCAAGACACTCAAGGGCGAGGGCGAAAACGTCGGCAAACTCGTTGAAAAGGGCAAGAGCAACTTCGCAGGCCCCGAAATTCTCGGCAAGACGCTCGGTATCGTCGGTCTCGGCGCAATCGGTGCACTTGTTGCAGAGAGCGCAAAGGCACTCGGTATGACTGTTATCGCTTACGACCCCTTCGCAGCAGGCAAGACCGACATCAAACTCGTTGAGCTTGACGAAATCTTCGCAAACAGCGATTATATCACACTCCACGCTCCTCTCAACGACGGAACAAGAGGCATGATTAACGCAGAAACCATCGCAAAGATGAAGGACGGCGTCAGAATCCTCAACTTCGCAAGAGGCGAGCTTGTTGCTTCAAAGGATATCATCGATGCACTCGCAAGCGGCAAGGCGGGCGCATATGTTACCGACTTCCCGACCGATGAGCAGCTCGGCGCAGAGGGCGTAACAGCTATTCCTCACCTCGGTGCATCAACTCCCGAGAGCGAGGAAAACTGCGCTATGATGGCGGCAGACGAAGTTTCCGCTTACCTTCTCAAGGGTGAAATCAAGAACTCCGTCAACCTTCCCAACACCCTCCTTGCAGAGAGCTTTGCAGTGCGTACCTGCTTTATCCACAAGGAAGATGCAGACGATTTTGCAATCAAGGCAGAAGCTGCGGCAAAGGCGGCAGGCGCAAGCGTAACTTCAATCTTCACCGCCAACAAGAAGGATATGGGTTACACCGTAATCGATACCGACAAGGCATTTGATGCAAGTGGTGTTGAAGGAGCAATTCGAGTTAGAACGATATAAAAATGAAGGGGACGGCAATATGTGCCGTCCCGTTTTTTACAGGAGATTATTATGGACAGATTCAGCTTCATAAAAGACGAGAAACTGCAGAAACAGATAAAATTCGCAATCGTTATCGACGAAATGAAGAATATTTTTCGCCGCAACCTCATTATTGACGGCACAAGGCGAGAAAACGATGCGGAGCATTCGTGGAATCTTGCGATGCTTGCCATGCTTTTTGAAGAGTACAGCACCGAAAAGGTGAATATCGAAAGAGTGCTTAAAATCGCACTTGTCCACGACCTTATCGAGGTCTATGCGGGCGACACCTTCGCATATGATGTCAAGGGAAACGAGGATAAGCTTCAGCGTGAAATTGAGTCGGCAAACAAGCTTTTCGGCATTCTTGACCCTGAGCAGGGTGCGGAAATCCGTGCGCTGTGGGATGAATTCGAGGCAAAGGAAACCCCCGAATCGAAGTATGCCAACGCAATCGACCGCATCCAGCCACTCATCAACAACTATATGACAAACGGTCACACCTGGAAAGAGGGAGACGTCCACGCACCGCAGATTTATAAGCGTATGGATATTATCCGCACAACAACTCCCGCACTCTGGCCGATAGTCGAAGGAATCATCAGCACTTCAATCGAAATCGGAATTCTCAAACCCTGAACATAAAACCGATTATTACGTTTACAAGCAGGAGAAAAAAATATGTCGGCAGAAAAAGCAATTTTTTAAAACGTTTGGTCAATCAGAAATGAAGGGAGGTAAAACAGAATATGGAGAACAAATATAATATAGATCGCTTTTATCCCGTCCAAAGATTATATTATGAATTCGCTTTGAAAGAAATAAAGGCAGGCGAAAAGCAATCACATTGGATGTGGTATATCTTCCCTCAGCTTAAATTTTTGGGACAAAGCAGCAAATCAATTGAATACGGCATGGAGAATGCAGAAGAGGCAAAGCTTTTTTATGATGACAGCTATCTCGGTGCGAATCTCAGAGAAATCTGCCGTGCGCTTCTTGAGTGCAAATCGAACGATGCTTATGAGGTGATGGGACCTCCGGATCACGTGAAGCTCTGTTCGAGCATGACGTTGTTCTATTACGCTACGGGAGACGAGCTTTTCGCCGATGTACTCAGAAAATTCTATAACGGAAGACAAGATAAAAAAACAATCGATTACCTGAATAAAAACAACTGACAATTGATTCAAACAGCAAAACCGAACCGTTTCCTGAAAACAAAAAATCCGGGCGCGCCGTTTTGGTGCGCTCGGATTTTTTTTGGTGTGAGTCAAATCTCAGGTCATACTCGGGAAGCAAGATTTTCTTTAATCGTATTAACGTCTTTTTTATCCAGAATCGATGTGAAATTGATTATAAACAACAAGGCATATGCAACCCACATTGGCAGGTTTTCAATGAATGCGCTTTTGCCGACTGTTACGAGCAGAATAAGCATAAGAATAAGTACTGCAACGAAAAATACGGTTGCAAATATGTATTTCTTTTCTTTCTGCATTGACTTATGGCAGAGGAATATAATCACACCTGCTGCACCTAAAAATGCAAAGATAAGAGCAGTTGCCCAATGTGATAAACAACGGGCGGTCATAACAAGGTCAAGACCTGCTGACGGCACGTTAATTGTTACAAAAATGGAAGCACAGCCAAGTGATGTAACAATAACACCCGCCTTACCTTGGTAATTGTTTTTACGGTACATATAAAGTGTGTTTGTGAAAATTGAGAGCGATGCAAGAATGCCCCAGATTTTAAAATACCAGGGATAACGAAGACCCAGCATACTTGCCGTAACGTCAGTCAGAATATTGCCGAATTGTTCAGGAAAACTTAAAAAACCGTACCAGGTGACAAATGCAAAGCCTGCAATAAGATTTGCTGCGCAAAAAGCCGTGATGCCTTTGCTGATTTTCTCGGCAAAAAGTATCTTTTTAATAAAGAAAGCATAAGAAAACAGAAGCACGGTTGAAAAAACCACCCATATCCAATAGACGGCTGCGTTGGCATACAAGGGTTGCTGGAGCATACCGTCAAATTTTGCAACGAAGTCTGCAGACGGCAAGAGCAAATCCGCTTCTGTGGGAATAATGTATGGAAATTGGTCCCATCGCATAAACAAAGACATCCATAAGCCGTAAACAAGTGCAATCGCACCGCATAATCCAATATAGATTTTCATTGTTTTTTTATCACTCATAAATATCACTCCTTAATTTGATTTTATCACGAAAACAAACTTAAATCAAGAAACAAAAAAACCGAAAGAATTAATAGGACTAAAAGGATGGTCAACATATGCTCCGCTTTTTGAAAGACAATAATTGAGTAATTCTGAATACGTCATATGAAAACCTTCCTCGAAAATCATTGTTTCTAAATTTAATTATAATGTCCATCATTAATTTTTGCAACACTTGAGTTGTTGGATTGCTTGAAATATAAGTCTTTACGTTCTTCGGCAAGCAGTGCAAACCAACGCAACATTTGCATTTCTTGCTTTGCCAATTGCACAGATTTACACCTGTTACTAAATTGGAAAGCAGATTTTGCGAGAGTGTATATACCCACTTTGCAAAAACAACATTTTCAAATTATGACCATTTACAATTCGTTCATAATTTTTCTCGTCGGGTTTTTACCGCTTGTTGGTGAAATCCTTCCCCAAACCCCTGACAAAAATCGGAGAGAAAATTTAAAAATCTTTTCTTCGAGCTGCGTCCGTTGAGCATAAATAATAATATAAAATTAGGATAGTTGTTCTACAACGCAAGGGTAAAACCCTTGTTTAAAATCTTTGATTTTTTTATCAGCGGAGCTGCGCACATATACATTTCGTGAGGATATGTATAGAAGTGCTCCATTCGGAATTTATCGTAAACATTTTGGCATTTTAAACCGACACTTTTGCACCGCAACTGAAAACTGTTGACAAATTATTCTTATATTGTTACAATGTAGAAAATTATTGAAAGGCAGGTGGACAAGATGACAATGATGATTAACACAATGAATCG
>JAZNFD010000068.1:0-2896 GCA_045588975.1 Acutalibacteraceae bacterium
GATCGTCAAAAAAGCTCTTATCCATAACGGATTCAACAGACGCCTCGGGCATCTGAGCCGCCTTGCGTCTTTCGGAAACTAGCACTTCGACGGGTTCTCTCAGAAAGCAAGCCGCACCGAGAGCAAAAATAAATATCAGAAAAACTGCTATACACACAATATTGCGGATTTTTTTCGCCATATGCCCGCCTCCTTAAAATCTGAAATAAAGGAACGGATTATAAGATCCGTTGATGAGATAAGCCGTAACCGCAACAAGAAGCGCAAAAACCATCACAGGCTCCGCAACAGAACAAATCTTTACGCCGATTCTGCCGCCGTCAAGCTTTTCGGCAGCATTACGGATAACGGGAGTTGCTCCGATGATGCCGACAATAAACAGAACGGCATAGCTTCTGAGATAGTAAAGCGTTGTCGGAGTGCAAAGCGGATAAGCGGAGGTAAACATACCCTTGAAGTCATAAAGGATTCCCTCAACGCCGCTTGCATTGAAGATGACAAATCCGATAAGCACCGCAAAAATCAGATAAATATGGCTGATAACGGCAGGTGCTTTATCCTTGATTTTCTTGGGGATGCTCTTTTCAATCAACAGAAGCACCGCAAAATAAAGACCCCATATGATGAACGTCCAGCCCGCACCGTGCCAGAAGCCCGTAAGAAACCAGACGGTGAGAATGTTGAAGAAAAATCTCGGCGTTTTGACTCGGTTGCCGCCCATGGGAATATAAACATAATCTCTGAACCAGCTGCCGAGTGAAATATGCCATCTTCTCCAGAATTCGGTAACGGATTTCGAAACATACGGATGGCGGAAGTTTTCAGGGAATCTGAATCCGAACATACTTCCCAGACCGATTGCCATATCGCTGTAGCCCGAGAAATCGAAATAAACCTGAAGCGAATATGCAACCGCATAAATCCAGAAAAAGAGGGTCGATTTTTCGTCGGTTTCTCTGAAAATTTCGCAGAAGCTTCCGAATGAATTTGCAAGAAGCACCTTTTTGCCCAGACCGACAACGAATCTTCTTACGCCGTAGGCAAATCCGTCAAGAGTGTGACTCCTTGAGCGAAGCTCACGCTCGACAGTCGAATAACGGACTATCGGGCCTGCAACAAGCTGGGGAAAAAGAGAAACATAGAGAGCGAGGTTGATCGGATTTTTCTGTGCGGGAACATCGCCTCTGTAAACATCGATGTTATAGCTGATCGCCTGAAACGTGAAAAAGCTGATGCCGATGGGCAGAGCAATGCCGAGTAAATCAAAATCCGAGCCGAAAATGCCGTTGACCGTTCCGATAAAGAAATCGGTGTATTTGAAATAAATGAGTGCCAAAAGGCTGAGCGCAACCGAAACTCCGAGCATAATTTTGCGCTTTGTGCCCTCTGCCCTTTCGGTCAGAAGTCCGAAAACATAGCTGACGGTTATAACCGCAAGCATCAGCACAAGATATTTCGGCTCGCCGTAAAAATAGAAGAAAAGACTCGCCGCAAGCAGCCAGATATTCTTCGCCTTTGTCGGCATCAGATAATATCCCGCCATCACAACGGGCAGGAATACAAATAAAAATGTCAGACTCGAAAAAAGCATCGGGAAATCTCCTTTTATGCTGTTACTAAAAAACACCGAAGCCGAAACTCCGGTGTTTTTATTATTTTACAATTAGCCGAGGATGATTCCTTCGTCTTCGCCGGGCATTGCTGCAGGCATATCCATACCGTCTTCAGCGGGGATTTCTTCGCCGAAGGGAATTTCTTCCTGAACTTCGCCGGCCTTGGTGAGAGCTGCGCTTGCAGCACCGTTTGCAACGATGTTGAATGCGTTGTAAACATCATCAACAATGTTTTCAGCTGCCATAACCATCATGATTGTGTTGCCGCAGTTTGTTACGAGAACCTTCTCAGCTGCAACGCACATCCATTTTCTGTAGTTAACGCCTTCGAGAATTTCGTTTTTGAGAGCTTCAACATCTGCGCCTGCCTTAGCGGTTACAAGACACATTGAATAGGGAATTGAACCGATCATGGGCTCTGAGAAAACTGCTCTTTCGATAGCTTCTGTTGATGCAACGCCGAGATAGTAGTTAGCGGCGTCAACGTCTGAAAGGTCAATTTCCATAGGCTCGCCGAGCATCATTTCGATTGTTGTTGCGTTTGAGTAAATGTTTGCAGCGATTTCTTCAAGTGTGCCTGTGAGCTCTGCTGCGGGTGCCTGAGTAGCCTCAGTTGTTGTTTCAGTGTTTTCGCCGTCAGCGCCGCAAGCAGCAAATGCAAATACCATTGAGAGTGCGAGTAAGATGCAAAGAATCTTTTTCATGTGTTTTTTCTCCTTAGTTTTTATATTTCGTCTGAATGCATACGTGATTATATCAGCAAACACGGTTTCTGACAAGTACTTTTTATGAAATAAAAGTTAAATATGTGTTAACTCTTATCATAGCTCGATTTTTACGAATGCAACATTAAGTCTTTCATAAGTATAGGCAATATAAAGTGCGCCGTCCATATATTCAATTGCGGGGTAGGAAAATTCGCTGTCAAGCTTCTCTTCCTCAAGAGTAACGGCGGTTTCCCAGGTCAGTCCGTTATCCGTTGACTTCTGAAGAGTCAGCGGAGAGCGTTCGCCCCAGTTTTCACCGACGGGATTTGAAATCAGCCAGAGGCTGCCGTCTGGTGTTTTGACAACGTCAAGTCCGCTGTTGTTATTGAGAAGGCTTGTCTCATATGCGGTGCACCAGGTTTCACCGTAGTCCTCGGAATCGCTTCTGTATGCCTTGCCGACTGCGGTGCGGGTGAGCATATGCACCTTACCGGGTGCGGATTCCCATAGAGTCGGGTGAATCATCGGAATGAGATTTGGTGTGTAGCGATTGGGGGTGTTGGGAATGGGTGCGGG
>JAZNFD010000069.1:0-13588 GCA_045588975.1 Acutalibacteraceae bacterium
ATCAATGCACTTATGGAAATTGCGGGAGTCGGCGAAAAGGTTTTTTCGGCATCAACGGCGGCATTCACGGTCTGCCCCAGAATCAATGCGGCGGGCAGAATGGGTTCCGCAACCAAAGCGCTTGACCTTCTTCTTACCGAAGATGAGATTGCCGCAGAGCAGACTGCTCAGATTATAAATACGATGAATTCCGAACGTCAGCAGACGGAAATGTCGATTTTCTCAAGCGCAGTTTCCATGATTAATCCCGAAACAGGAATAATCAACGATAAAATAATCGTTGTTGACGGCGAAGGCTGGCATCAGGGCGTTATAGGCATTGTTGCTGCAAGGATAACGGAACGCTACGGCAGACCGTGCGTCGTTATTTCGCGTGA
This sequence comes from Acutalibacteraceae bacterium, assembly GCA_045588975.1. Taxonomy (GTDB): domain Bacteria; phylum Bacillota; class Clostridia; order Oscillospirales; family Acutalibacteraceae; genus CAG-177. Next base: position 378 of record JAZNFD010000069.1, read on the forward strand.
CGGTGAAACGGCAAGAGGTTCTTGCCGAAGCATCGAGGGCTTTTCGATTTATGATGCGATAGAATCCGTTTCGGATTGCCTTGACCATTTCGGCGGACATACTCTGGCGGCAGGTCTCGGACTTGAATCATCAAGAATCGAAGAATTCAGATGCAGAATCAACGAATATGCGGCGGATATGCCGATGCCTTTTGCTTTGCAGAAGGTTGACTGCAAATTGCTCCCGACATCGATCAGCCTTGATATGCTTAAGGCAATCAGTCTTCTCGAGCCGTTCGGTGCAGGCAATCCCCAGCCGTGTTTCGGACTTTTCGGCGTTAAAATAGAAGAAACAGCCTCCGTTTCCGACGGAAAACATATGAGAATGGTTGTTTCCAAAAACGGTGCGAGAACGGGCGTTGTTTATTTCGGAATGCCCGAGAAAAAGTTTCCTTACGAAAAGGGCGATACGGTTGACCTTGCGGTTAATCTTGACCGTAATGTCTATAACGGCGAAACAAGAGTTTCGGTTATCGTAAGAGGAATAAAGCCTTCCGATACGGATGAGGAAAAAGTTCTCCGTGCAACGGAGCTTTATGAAAAATTCTCAAGGCACGAAGCTCTCGCTCCGTCTGAAGCGGAAATGATTCTGCCCGACAGACAGCTTCAGGTCGAAGTGTTCAAAGCGATAAAAGCAAAACCGCTTAAAGATAAAGAATGCGAGGTTCTTTGCGTAAGAATCGGTGATGACGGCGAAAATCTTGCAAAGGTCAATGCTGTTGTTGACATTATGCTTGAAATGGGCATTCTTGAAGAAACATTGGAAAATATGATATACGTACCCGAGAATCCTCCGAAGGTTAACCTTGAGGATTCCGAAATAATGAAAAGACTCAGAAGTTTTCTTTGATTTGAATTGAGGAAGAAATATGAAAGACTTTAAAAAGACAAGTGTATGCAATTGCTCATCTCCCGAAGAGTGTATGGAAATTCTCTTCGGTCTCATAGGTGACGGCTGTACCGAAAAAGAGCGATGCGATATTGAAAAGGCTTATCGTATTGCCAACGAAGCGCACGAGGGTCAGAAGCGCCTCTCGGGCGAACCTTATATCATGCATCCTCTCAGTGTTGCGATAATTCTTGCAAGTCTCGGAATGGACGAGGCTTCCATTATTGCGGCTCTTCTTCACGATACGGTTGAAGATACCAAGATGACCAACGCAGAGGTAAAGCGCGAATTCGGCGAAACGATTGCAGACCTTGTTGAGGGTGTAACCAAAATCGGTAAAGTTCCTCTTCAGACAAAGGAAGAACAGCAGGCTGAAAATATCCGCAAGATGCTTATTGCCATGTCAAGAGACATCCGTGTTATTATTATCAAGCTTGCTGACAGACTTCACAATATGAGAACTCTTATGTTCAAACCTGAACAAAGACGCAGAGAGATCGCTCTTGAAACGATTGAAATTTATGCTCCTATTGCGCACAGACTCGGTATCAGACCCATAAAAGAAGAACTTGAGGATCTTTCAATCAGCTATCTCGACCACGTTGCTTACCGTGAGATTGAAGAATCTCTTGAAAATCAGAGCAAGACCCGCAATGAGTTCCTTGAAGAAACAAAATCGAAAATAGAAGACAGAATCAAATCCGTTGTCAGCGGTGCACAGGTTAACGGAAGAATCAAATCCGTTCACGGCATTTACAGAAAGATGTATATGCAAAACAAGAATTTTGATCAGATTTATGATATATATGCGGTCAGAATTATTGTTGACACCGTAATCGACTGTTATAACTGCCTCGGTGTTATTCACGATATGTTCAAGCCCATTCCGGGCAGATTCAAGGATTATATTTCAACCCCCAAACCCAATATGTATCAGTCGCTTCACACCACCGTGCTCGGTAAGGAAGGTATTCCCTTTGAAGTTCAGATAAGAACATGGGAAATGCATCATACCGCCGAATTCGGTATTGCGGCTCATTGGAAATACAAACTCGGAATTAACGGTGCGGCAAAGTTTGAAGAACGCCTTGCGTGGATAAGACAGCTTCTCGAAAATCAGAGCGAGGACGAGAATGTTGAAGATATCGTTTCAACAATCAAGAGTGATCTTGTGCCTGAAGAAGTCTATGTTTTCACTCCGAAAGGCGATGTTTTCAGTCTTCCTATGGGTTCGACCATTGTTGACTTTGCTTATGCAATTCACTCGGCAGTCGGCAATAAGATGGTCGGTGCAAAGGTTGACGGCAGAATCGTGCCGCTCGACTATAAAGTGAAAACGGGCGAAATTATTGAAATTATGACTTCGTCTCAGCAGGGTAAGGGTCCCAGCAGAGACTGGCTCAATATTGTCAAAACCAGCCAGGCAAGAAGCAAAATCCGCCAGTGGTTCAAAAAAGAACGCAGAGATGAAAATATCATCGAGGGCAAGGCTCAGCTTGAGCGTGAATTCAAGCGCAACTTTATCCGACTTAACGAAGAGGAATACGAAGAGTTTGTTCTCAAAATCGCTGAAAGACAGCATTGTAATACACTCGATGATTTTTATGCCGCAATCGGTTACGGCGGAGTTTCGCTTATGCGCCTGATGCCGAGAATCAAAGAAGATTACGGCAAACTCAAAAGAATCGATGAGCCTGTTATTGTTACAACACCTGCCAAGAAAAGAACAAAGAGTAACGAGGGTGTTATCGTTGAGGGTATCGACAACTGTCTTGTTAAGTTTTCACGTTGCTGTAATCCTCTTCCCGGTGACGACATCATCGGTTTTATTACAAGAGGTCACGGCGTTTCGATTCACACAAAAAAATGCACGAATGTGCCTGACGATATCAGCAAAGCAGGGGAGCCCGAAAGATGGATTACAGCTTACTGGGATACAAATGTCAGGGAAGAATTCAAGTGCACCCTTCAGCTTTTCTGTCTTAACAGAATCGGTCTTCTTGCGGATGTTTCAAGCCTTCTTGCAAGCATGAGAATTATGATTAACGATATCAGCACAAGAAACACTACCGACGGCAGAGCAATTGTTATGGTAACGGTTTCGGTCAACGGTGTTGAGCATCTCAATTCGCTTGTTACAAAAATCGATAAAATTGACGGTGTGCTGAGCATCGAACGTACGGGTATATAAGGAGATAAAATGAGAGCGGTTATTCAAAGAGTCAACAAATCCTCCGTAAGCGTTGACGGAGAAACAAAAGGCAGCGTCGGCAAAGGATATAACATACTTCTCGGTGTTATGGACGGCGACACGGAATCGCAGGCGGAGCTGCTTGCTTCAAAGGTTGCGAAACTTCGCGTTTTTGAAGACGAAGCGGGAAAAATGAACAAAAGCATTACCGATATCGGCGGTGAAATTCTGGTTGTTTCGCAGTTTACTCTTTGTGCGGATATCAAAAAAGGCAACCGACCGTCATTCACGGATTCTGCACCGCCCGATGAAGCAAACCGTCTTTATGAGTATTTCTGCTCAAAGCTTCTTGAAAACGGTATTTCAAAGGTTGAAACAGGTGTTTTCGCCGCTGAAATGAAAGTTGAAATCGAAAATGACGGCCCCGTAACGATTGTTATGGATACCGATATCTGGGATAAAAGGTGATCTGATGAAAATTACTCAACTCTACCTCGGTCACGAAATGTTTGCCAACTGTTATCTGCTTGTTGACGAAGCAACGGGCGATGCGGCTGTGGTTGACCCTGCGTGGTATACGGATGAATTCAAAAATACACTTGCCGAAAACGGCGCAAATTTAAAATATATATTGCTTACTCACGGTCATTTTGATCATATTTTCGGAGTCCACGGACTCAAAGAAGCGACGGGTGCAAAGGTTGTTATTCACAAGAACGATGCGGGTCATCTTCTCGATGAAAGCAAGAGCCTTGCAAAGGGAAATATGCCCGAGTCGCAGAAACCCGTTGAAGCGGATATTCTTGTTGACGAGGGCGATATCATCACTCTCGGCGAAAGCGAAATCAAGGTTATGCATACTCCCGGTCACACTATGGGCGGCGTTTGCTATATTCTTGAGGATGACAGAGTCATCATAAGCGGCGACACTCTTTTCTGCATGACTGCTGGAAGAACGGATTTCTTTGACGGAAGCGACGAGCTTATGATAAAGTCACTCAAAAGACTTATCGCTCTTGACGGTGACTACAGAGTTCTGCCCGGTCACAACAGAGAAACCAATCTTGAGAGAGAAAGAACACGTAATTGGTATATCAGAAGGATGGTTAAATAAGTGATATTAAGAATTTTCGGTCATGATTTTCACTATGAATGTGAAAGTTTGTGCAGGGTTTATTTTCCCAACGAAAAAATTAATATAGTTTATGACGAAGGCGGAGAAGACGAAAAAACCGTTAAAACCCGTTGCTGTGTAATTGACGGCGGCAACCGTCTTGAGGTTGAAGCAATCATCGGAGAAGAAACGAGAATGCTGTCTGCTGATGTTTTTGCTGATGAATCAGAACTCAGCGATAAAAGTGAACTGAGAATATGTCAGCTTATTTTTGAAGCGCTTTCGGATATTACCGGCTACACACCTCCGTGGGGAATCCAGACGGGTGTGCGTCCGTCGAAACTGATGCTCCGACTGATTGATGAAATGGGTGAGGAGGAAGCGCTCCGCTATTTCAGAGAAGATTTGCTTGTCAGCGAAGAAAATACGGCACTTGCATATACAGTTGCCAAAACCGAAGAAAAGATAATAAATCTCTCAGAAGATAATTCGTTCAGCCTTTATGTTTCAATTCCTTTCTGCCCGTCAAGATGCAGCTACTGTTCTTTTGTTTCGCATTCAATTGACAATGCAAACGCAAAAAGAATTCTGCCCGATTATCTTGAAAAGCTTGCGGAAGAAATTGAACTCACGGGTCAGATTGCAACCGATCTCGGTTTAAGACTCGAAAGCATTTATTTCGGCGGCGGTACTCCCGGCGTGCTTGAAGCGCCGCAGATGGACAGACTTCTCGGCGCAATCGAAAAAAGCTTTGATTTGTCATCGCTAAGGGAATATACCGTTGAGGTCGGCAGACCCGACACCGTAACGCCCGAAAAGCTGAGGATTCTGAAACTGCATAATGTAGGCAGAATCAGCATAAATCCGCAGACCTTCAATCAGTCAACTCTTGAAGAAATAGGCAGAAACCATTCGGTTGAACAGTCTGTAAAAGCATATCAGCTTGCGAAGGCTTACGGCTTCGAGAGCATCAATATGGATTTGATCGCGGGGCTTCCGGGCGAAAGTTTTGAGGATTTCCGTTCAAGCGTTGACACGGCGATTTCACTTTCTCCCGAAAACATAACCGTGCACACTCTTGCGCTTAAACGCTCGTCGAATCTCGGCACATCGGGCACAGAGGTTTCGGGCGGAAATACCGCGAAAAAGATGCTCGAATATGCATCGGAAAGACTCGGCAAAAGCCGATATGCACCGTACTATATGTACAGACAGAGCAAATGTGTCGGCAATCTCGAGAATGTCGGCTGGTGCAGGGAAGGTAAGGATTGTCTCTATAATGTTTTTATGATGGAGGAATGCCATACCGTTCTTGCAGTCGGTGCGGGTGCGGTGACAAAGCTTTGCGAGCCGGGCACGACCAATGTCGAGCGCATTTTTAATTATAAATATCCTTATGAATATATTTCGGGGTTTGATAAAATCATTGAACGCAAAAACGGAATAAAGAGCTTTTATTTGTCATAATACATTTTATAGGGTGATGACAAATGAATAAAATGTACAGTTACACTGAAATCAACAGTCTTGCGTGCAATCCGTCAGAATTCATTGCTGAATGCACGGAGACATACCGCAGAAGAATAAGTGAGGCAGCACACGGGATTTTCAGCAATCACAACCGTAAGATAGTGATGCTTGCGGGACCGAGTTCGTCAGGTAAAACAACAACGGCACGATTTCTTTCCGAAGAGATAAACAGACTCGGCGGAAAAGCATACACCGTGTCGCTCGATGATTTTTATCTGCCGAGAACCGTTCAGTATCCTCTTGACGAGAACGGAAAACCTGATTTTGAATGCGTTGAAGCGCTTGACCTTGATTTGCTTCACTCTTCTCTTCGTCAGCTTGCTGTCAACGGCAAAGCGGATTTGCCCGTGTTTGATTTCAAAACGGGAGAAAGAATCAATAACGCAAAAACAATTGAGCTTTGTGAAAACGATGTTATAATTGTTGAGGGACTTCACGCACTCAATCCGGTTATAACCGAAACGCTGGATGAGTCAAAACTATATAAGATTTATATCAGCGTTTCGTCGAGAGTCTATGATAATAACGGAGATGTTCTTATTTCGAAGCGTGACCTGAGGCTGATAAGAAGATCTGTTCGGGATTATCTTTTTCGCTCAATGCCCGTTGAGCGTACCCTTGAAATATGGGGCAGCGTTATGAGAGGGGAGGATAAATATCTTTTCCCGTTTGAGAATCTTGCCGATATAAAAATCAATTCTTTCCATCCTTGCGAGCCGTGTATTTTTTCACGGAAAGCGGTTGAACTGCTTCGTGATGTCGGCAAAGGTGAATTCAAAGAAAAAGCAGATTCGCTTATTTTTAAGCTGAGTTTGTTTGAAAATATAGATTATTCGGTTCTTCCTGCAGATTCATTGCTCAGAGAATTTACGGGTTAAAGAAAACATCGAATCGAAAAGGAGTGTGAGCCTTTTGGCTTCTGAAAAGAAACAGTCAGTTCTAAACGGCGCAATGATGCTTATGTTGGCGGTTGTGCTTGTAAAGCTTATCGGTGCATTGTTCAAAATTCCGCTGACGGATATGCTTGGCGCAACCGGCAGAGGATATTTCAGCGCGGCATATGAAGTTTATACACCCATTTTTGCAATATCAATGGCGGGTCTGCCCGTTGCGGTTTCAAGAATGGTTGCGGAAAACGTTGCGCTGAATAAACACAGAGAAGCCAGAATGGTTTTCAGAGTTTCTCAGAGAATATTTACCATTGTCGGCATTGTCGGTACTCTTGTTCTGCTTATTGCCGCTTATCCTTACACCGCTCTTGTTGCAGGCAGTAAGAGTCTTCCAGCTGTTTTGTGTGTTGCACCTTCAGTGTTCTTCTGTTGCTTTATGTCAGCTTACAGAGGATATTACGAGGGTCTGCGCAACATGACCCCCACGGCAATTTCGCAGGTTATCGAGGCGCTTGGAAAGCTTCTTGTCGGTCTTGCTCTTGCAAAAATTGTTATATCTGTCGGTATGAATCAGTATGAGAGCGGTATGCTCGCTTCGGGCAATGTTTCAGCCGTTGTTTTCGGCAATTCCGTAACCAGCGATACCGAAGCAAACAGCGTGATTATTCCCTGGGCGGCGGCAGGTGCGGTTATGGGTGTAACGGTCGGCTCTGTTGCAAGTAACGTGTTCCTTATGATTTGTCATAAAATCAAAGGCGACGGATTCACCCGTGTTCAGCTTGTGAATTCGCCCAAAGCACGTCCTTCCGATGAAATTGCTAAGGAAATGATAAAAATTGCAATTCCTATGGTTATCAGCTCACTTGTCCTCAACATAACAAACCTGATTGATACTATGACAATTCAATCGAGGCTTATTACTGCGTTGAATACAGATTTCAATGCTGTTATGCAGATGCATTCCGAGGCTTTCAATGAGGCTGTAAGACTTTCCAGACTTAATATCAACGATATAAAAGAAGTAAAAAACTATCTCTGGGGTGTTTACGGCACAGCTCTTGACTTCAAGAATCTTGTGCCGACAATAACCATTCAGCTCGGCGTAAGTGCACTTCCCGCACTTGCCGCTGCCTGGGCAGTCAAGGATAAGTCGTCCACAAAAGCAACGGTTGAAACCGTTGTCAGAATCAGTATGCTTGTTGCTCTGCCCGCAGGTATCGGTATGGCTGTGCTTGCTGAACCGCTTCTCAATATAATTTACGCAAGAGGTCTCAGCTCCGATGCAATTCCGAGCGTTGCCCCCATTCTTGTTGCTTACGGACTTGCAACTCCGATTATGGCTATTTCAACGCCCACAATGAATATGCTTCAGGCAATCGGCAGAACCGATATTCCTGTAAAGAGTACGATTGCGGGCGCAATAGTAAAGATTATCTGTAATTTTGTGCTTGTAGGCAATCCGAAAATAAATGTTTACGGTGCGGTTGTCGGTACGATTCTTTTCTATGTGGTTGTTGTTGTGTGCAATCTCACATCTTTAATCAGGATTTCTCAGGTTAAGGTTAACTGGAAATCCGTTTTTGTGAAGCCTTTGATCTGTGCCGTGCTTTGCGGTGTTACAGCTTTTGCTGCAAACGGTCTCCTCACAACAATCTTCCCCTCCGACCCGTCCGAAAGCATTCTCAACATGGGAACGGTTTCGGCTGTGATTTCAGTCGGACTTGCGGTGGTTGTGTACGCTGTTTCGCTTCTCCTTATCAAAGGAATTGCCCGTGAGGACGTAATTGTTATGCCAAAAGGAGAAAAAATTGCAAAAACCCTTGAAAAATACGGACTTTTAGGTTAAAATAATATTTGCGTTCGTTTGGAGTGTAAAAAAATGGTTGACTTTGAGTTTAAAAACAGTTATGATATGAAGGATTTGCTCGACATAATGCGAATTCTCAGAGAACCCGACGGATGTCCGTGGGATGCGCAGCAGACTCACGAAAGCATAAAGAAAGACCTTATCGAAGAAACCTATGAGGTTATCGAAGCTATAAACAAAAACGATAAGGAGCTTTTATGCGAGGAACTCGGCGATTTGCTTATGCAGGTTGTTTTCCACGCTCAGATGGAAAAAGAGAAGGGCGAATTTGAGTTTGGCGATGTTACGGACGGTATCTGCAAAAAGCTCATTGAGCGCCATCCTCACGTTTTCGGTCAGGTTTCCGTTTCCGGAGTTGATGATGTTCTCACCAACTGGGATGCAATCAAAAGAAAATCCAAAGGACAGAAAACAACCGCTCAGTCAATGAACAGCGTGCCAAGAGAGCTTCCTGCGTTGATGAGGGCGACCAAGCTTCAGAAAAAAGCGGCAGATGTCGGCTTTGATTGGAGCGACGTTTCTGGTGCGCTTGATAAGCTGGAAGAAGAGATCGCAGAACTCAGACAGGCAATCGGCAACAATGACCGTGAAAATATGAGTGAAGAACTCGGAGATGTGCTTTTTTCGGCAGTTAATGTTTCAAGATTTATAAAGATTGATGCAGAAGAAGCGCTTACTGCTACAAGCGATAAATTTCTCGCAAGATTCACCAAAGTCGAATCTCTTGCACAAGAGAGAAATATCGATATGAAATCATCGACTCTCGAAGAGCTTGATAAACTTTGGGATGAAGCGAAAGCTTCAGATATTTAATTTGTATATGAACGCTTAAACGGTGTTTCATAAAATAGAAAAGAAAAAAGATTGGAGTAAGAAAAATGAATAAGACAGAACTCGTAAATGCTATCGCTAAGAACGAAGGCATCGAAAAGAAGTGCGCTGAAAAGGCAGTTAACGCTGTTGTAGCAGCTATCTCAGACGCTCTTGCAGCAGGTGAGAAGGTACAGCTTATCGGTTTTGGTACATTTGAGGTTCGTGAGCGTGCAGAAAAGGAAGCTCGTAACCCCAGAACAGGCGAAACAATCAAGGTTGCAGCAACAAAGGTTCCCGCTTTCAAGGCTGGCGCAGCTCTCAAGGCTAAGGTTGCTGAATAAGATCACATTCAAAAGGGCTGCTTTGTGCGGCCCTTAGAATTTTAAAGGAGGGAAATTAATTGAGACTTGATAAATATTTAAAGGTTTCCCGTATCATTAAAAGAAGAACCGTTGCGAATGATGCTTGCGATGCAAAGCACGTAACTGTAAACGGCAAGGTTGCAAGGGCATCGTATGATGTCAAGGTCGGAGATATAATTGAAATCACCTTTGGTTCCAACACCAGCAGATTTGAAGTTCTCAATGTATCGGAACACGCAACCAAAGAAAGCGCAGCGTTGATGTTCAGACAGCTGTAAAAAGTAATAAACAAACCTCCCGGGGCATATCATTGAATGAAATGCTGTAAGGGAGGTTTTATATTTATGGCAGAAGAAAAAAGACAAAGCACCATGCCTCATAATCTTGTTCTTGAGGACAGAAGAATGCTGACCGTATCGGGAGTTTCCGATGTGGACAGCTTTGATGAGGAAACAGTTGTTGTGTTCACGGATTTGGGTGAGCTTACGGTAAGAGGCACAAATCTTCACATCAACCGACTGAGCGTTGAAGTCGGAGAGCTGACGGTTGAAGGGAACATTGCTGCTTTGATTTATTCGGATGACGGACCGAAAAGCGGTGGTTTTTTCAGCAAGGTGTTCCGATAAATGGAATATATTCAGGGACTTACGGCTCAGGCGGAGATTTTTCTTTACTCGGTCGGATTCGGATTTTTGCTTGGTATTCTCTACGGATTTTTTAAATTGGTACGAATGTTGAATCCGAATTCAAAAGGCTTTATATTTTTTATGGATTTGCTCTATTTCGCGGTCTTTACTTTTCTTGCGTTTTGCTTTATTTTAGTTACAGACAGCGGAAGAATCCGTATTTATGTTTCGTTTGGTATTATTTTTGGCTGGATGGTCTGCTATTTCTCTTTTGGAGCAATTGCAACTCGTGTCGGCAAATCGTTTTTGGGGATCTTTGCGAGTGTGTTTTCTGTTTTATTTAAGCCGCTTTTCCGTTTCGGCAGGACTGTTTCGCAAAAAATGAGGAAATTAACGGGTTTTTGTAAAAAAAATATCAAAAAAACCGATAAAAACATAAAATTTATCTTGCAAAGAAGTAAAGGTATAGTGTATAATTTATTAGGTTATAAAGAAAAATAATTTTTTAAAATATAAGAGGAATAATCGATGGCTGCAGAAAAAACAAAAAACAGAAATCACAGTATAATTCTCAGTGTGCTTTTTTGTGCTGTTGTGCTTTATTTTATTGCGACTTTAATCAGCCTTCAGACTGAAGTCAATGCGGAAGAAAGATCACTCGATAATTTAAAAGCTACATATGAGCAGCAGAGCAACAGAAATGCTGAGCTTGAAATGATAATTGAAAACGGCGATGAGTCCGACTACATCGAAAAGGTTGCCAGAGAGCAATACGGCTATGCCAAACCCGACGAAAGAGTCTACTTTGACTCCTCTGCATCATAAACTGATTTTTCAGTTTAATTTTATAGATTATATTTTTAATAACGGAAGGATCATTTTATTTTATGCAGATTGAAGAAGGAACCATACTCAACGGCAAGGTAACGGGTTTAACCGATTTCGGTGCCTTTGTAGAGCTTGAAGGCGGAAAAACCGGAATGGTACATATTTCGGAAGTTGCTTCAAATTACGTTAAAGATATCAAAGAGCATCTTTCTGTCGGTCAGGAAGTAAAAACCAAGGTGATTTCAATATCTCCCGAGGGCAAAATCAGCCTTTCGATTAAAAGACTTGAGGAGCAGCCCAAAGAACAGCAACGTCCTCAGAGACCTCAGAAGCCGAGAGGCGAAAGACGCACTCCTAATGTATGGAACGGTCAGAAGAGCAGTGCTCCCGCCGAAGGTGAAAAGCAGTCTTTTGAAGATATGATGGCAAGATTCAAGCAGGTCAGCGATGAAAAGATGACCGACCTCAAAAGAGCCAGCGATTCAAAAAGAGGCAGCGGCGGATATTCCCGCAGAGGTACAAAATAATTTGACTCAAACGGGGGCAATGCCTCCGTTTTTTATTAGAGTGACGGAGAAAAAATATGCGTGAAATAGATGTAAGCATTGTTGAGCAGGCGGTCCGTGACCTGTGTATAGATGCAAACAAGCATCTGCCCGCCGATCTCGAAGAGAGAATCGGTTACTGTGCGGGATGTGAGTGTGCGGACTTGCCTAAAAGCATAATGCAATCATTGCAGGATAATATAGACGCGGCAAAAGAGCTTGATATCCCGATTTGCCAGGATACGGGTATGGCTGTTGTGTTTGTTGAAATCGGTCAGGATGTCCATTTTGTCGGCGGAGGTTTTGAGGAATCGGTTAACAGAGGTGTATCGAGAGGGTATACCGAAGGTTACCTTCGATGCTCGGTCGTTAAAGACCCGTTAAGAAGAGTCAATACCGGCGACAATACTCCCGCTGTTATTCACACCAGAATCGTTGAGGGTGATAAGGTAAAGATAACCGTTGCGCCCAAAGGCTTCGGAAGCGAAAATATGAGCACGCTCAGGATGTTTACACCTTCCGCAACAAGAGAAGATATAATCAATTACGTTGTTGAATCCGTCAGAAAAGCAGGGAGCAATCCTTGCCCGCCAATGGTGCTGGGCGTCGGTATCGGAGGTACATTTGAGCAGTGCGCTTTGCTTGCAAAAACAGCTCTTTGCAGAAGTGTAAGTGTAAAGAATCCCGATGAGTATTATTCTTCAATGGAATCGGAAATTCTTGACAGGGTGAATGCTCTCGGTATCGGCCCTCAGGGATTCGGAGGAAAAACAACTGCGCTGAATGTCGCAATTGAAGCAAGACCTACTCATATTGCAGGTCTGCCGGTTGCGGTTAATGTAGGCTGTCACGTGACTCGTCATAAGGAAAAGATTATATAAATTGTTAACTTTTATGTAATTTTTTATAAAAAACTCAAAAAACCCTTTATTTTTTTGTTTATATATGCTATAATACAGACGAAGTAAAGAATACTTCAATAGATAATAAAGGGGATGACTGTATGAAAATCACAATCACAGGACGTAAGTGCTCACCGAGAGAATCCTTCAGAGAACACGCAGAAAAGAAGCTTGCCAAAATTGAGCGCTTTTTCGGCTCCGATGTGGAGGCGAAAATTACGGTAACTGTTGAAAAGTCATCACAATCGGTTGAAATCACCGTGAATAACAACGGAATGATTTTCAGGGCTCAGGAGAGAGCGGAAAACATGAACGAAGCTCTCGACAAATGTGTTGACACCCTTATCAGGCAGATAAGAAAGAACAAGACCCGTATTGAAAAGAAAATGCGTGCGGGAAGCTTTGATGCATTTGAGGATGAAGCAGATGCCGTTATCGAAGAGGTTGAATATGACCTTGTAAGAAGAAAGTCGGTTAATCTTAAGCCTCAGAGTGTTGAAGAAGCGATTCTCCAGATGAATCTTGTTGACCACAATTTCTATGTTTTCATTGAAGAAAGCCTTGGCGAAGTTTGTGTAGTTTACAAGAGAAATGACGGAGGCTACGGTCTCATCA
>JAZNFD010000070.1:0-2689 GCA_045588975.1 Acutalibacteraceae bacterium
CCTCCTTGGATACACTATATTTTGTTAATATTATATCACGCAATTATAAATATGGCAATATATTAAAACGATAATATATTTGTAATAAAAAAACAAAATAACAGTTTACATTTGTTTAAGTTTTTAGTATTATATATTATGTATAAGTAAAAAATCGGCAGGTATTTCAAAAATGGAACATTCACAGTTTTTACGTTCGGAAATGATTCTCGGCAAAGAATCAACCGAAAACCTGAAAAATAAAAATGTTATACTTTTCGGTCTCGGCGGAGTAGGCTCATATACCGCCGAAGCATTGGCGAGAGCAGGCATCGGAAAACTAACAATCGTTGACAATGACTGTGTTTCCGTTACCAACATCAATCGCCAGCTTTGTGCACTTCATTCAACAGTCGGCAAGGCAAAGGTTGACGTTGTGAAAGAAAGAATTCTTGATATCAATCCCCTGTGTGAAGTAACGGCATTGCAAAAATTCTATCTTCCCGAAAATTCCGATGAATTCAGTCTCTCCGAATATGACTACATTGCCGATGCAATTGATACCGTCAGCGCAAAAATCGACCTTGCCGTAAAATCTCAGGAGCTTTCTGTTCCGATGATTTCATGCATGGGTACAGGCAACAAGCTTGACCCGACAAAATTCACAATATCCGATATATTCAAAACAAGCGGATGCCCTCTTTGCAGAGTGATGCGCTCCGAGCTTCGTAAAAGAGGCGTAAGAAAACTCAAGGTAGTCTGGTCACCCGAAGAACCCGTCAAGCCGCCGGCAACAGATGAAGATTCGGGTAAGCGTCAGACACCCGGCAGTCTGCCGTTTGTTCCCGGTGTTGCGGGGATGATAATGGCAGGAAAAATAATAACTGATTTAGGATGATTAATAATGAAAAAAGCAGCGGCTCTGATACTGATTCTATCGTTGATTTTTACGGTTTTCTGCAGTTGTGACGGATCCGATACCCCGCCTGACGATCAGATTTTTGTTTCAAATCTTGACAACACAAAAGAAGCAACCTTAAAACTTGCTTATTCCAAAGCCGATATGCTCGATCCGTATACAGCAACGATGACGGCAAATCTGCAGATTCTTTCTCTTGTTTATGACGGACTTTTCAAGCTTGACAAGAGCTATGAGCCGATTCCCGTCATTGCCCAAAGTGCCATTATCGGAGATTCTTCAATAAATGTCACTCTCGGCTCTGCCGTTTTCTCGGACGGAAGTGCAATTACGGCTCAGGATATTGTTTATTCATTTGACAAAGCAAAATTCTCACCGACATGGAGCGAAAAGCTCAGAAATTTCAGCAGTGCACGCATAGCCGCCGCAAATATGATAATCTTCAACCTCGAAAGTCCCGACCCTTACGGCGTGTCCTGCCTCACCTTCCCCATCATCAAAAACGGCTCAAACGGTAATCTTCCCATCGGCTCAGGCAGATATATACCCGAAATATCAGGTGAAACAACATATCTTGTTGTCAACAAAAACAAAACCGGATTTAACCCCGTAATCAAAACAATAATGCTTGTCCCCGTGCGCGACAGCAGTTCGATTGAAAGCAGCCTTGAAATCGGTAACACAGGTTTCTACTACAATGACCTGAGCAGCGGAGTCTATTCAAGAATCAACGCTCAGACAGTTGATATGGGCATCAACAATTTTGTGTATCTCGGTTTCAATTCCGCAAGTGAAACATTTTCAGATCCCTTGCTGCGCCGCGCAGTCAACTATGCAATAAACAGAAAAGAAATCGCATTGACAGCATTTCAGGGGCACGCAAGAGAAAGCTACTCACCGTTCAACCCCGATTGGTACACACTTACAAACAAAGATCTTATTCTTCCGGTTGATGTCCGGAAAGCTCTCGGATTGATAGAAGAATCCGGAATCGACATTACTGAAAAAGAAGTATCAATTCTGGTCAACAAAGATAATCAATTCAAACTGGAAACAGCAAAATTCATTTGCGATTATCTCACACTTCTCGGATTTGACGTCAAGCACAAAGATTATGAAACGCAATATTACAAAGAAGCCCTCGAGCTTGGCTCATACGATATGTATATAGGCGAAGTACGTCTTGCACCAAATATGAATCTGAATTCACTTCTTGGCGGAGGCAGCCTCAATTTCGGAATTGATCCGGAAAGCGCAGCTTGCACAAGATATATTCAGCTTCTTTCAGGCGAATGCGAATTGATGGACTTTATCAACACGTTCAATGAAGACCTTCCGTTTATCCCCCTCTGCTACAGAAACGCCGCCGTTTCATACACAAACGAAATGCAGGGCGATTTCAATTGCTGTGACGGAGATGTGTTTTACGATATAGAAACCTGGAGTTTCAAATAATACAGGTTTATCCGCTGAAAAAATTGCCATAATATATTCAGACTTCCGAAAGGACTGATATATTATGATAACAGCCGAAAATCTTAAGAATTCAATCATCTCAGCCGCTGAAAACATAAACAGATATGCTGAAAAAGTCAACGGACTCAACGTTTTCCCTGTTCCTGACGGTGACACCGGAACAAATCTCGCACTAACTCTCAGCGGTTGCGCAAAAGCGATGGTTAATTGCCCCGAGGGCGGTGCAGGCATCGTTGCGGATTATGCCGCCGCCGAACTTCTGAAATGTGCAAGAGGCAATTCCGGCGTTATTTTCTCTCTGATTTTCAAGGGGTT
>JAZNFD010000071.1:0-7499 GCA_045588975.1 Acutalibacteraceae bacterium
AAGGATGTTGACTGCTTCCATCCCGAAAATGTAGGAAGACTCTGTATCGGCAACGGCGAGCTTGTGCCCTGCACACCGATGGGTATGGTCAAAATGCTTGAATACGAAGGCATTGACCCCACGGGCAAGCATTGCGTTATCATCGGCAGAAGCGATATTGTCGGCAAGCCTATGGCAATGCTTATGCTTGCGAGAAATGCGACCGTCACAATCTGCCACTCAAAAACACAGAATCTTGCCGAAATCACAAAGCAGGCGGATATTCTCGTTGCGGCTGTAGGTATCGCAAAATTTGTAAAGGCAGATATGGTCAAGGACGGTGCGATAGTTCTCGATGTCGGTATGGACAGAGATGAAAACGGTAAGCTTTGCGGCGACGTTGATTTTGACGAGGTCAAGGATAAGTCATCGATGATAACTCCCGTGCCCGGCGGTGTCGGCCCGATGACAATTGCAATGCTGATGAGAAACACTCTCACAGCTGCAAAAATGCAGAATAAATAAATGTATATTATAGTAATAAAATAAAATTAAAGGAAGGATAAAGAGCTATGAAGAAAATTTACAGAAGCAAGACAGACAGAAAACTTCTCGGTGTACTCGGCGGATTTGCGGCATATTTTAATATTGATGCAACTATACTCAGAATCATCTACGTGCTTCTTTCACTTTTTGTGCTTGGTTGCCCGATAATCATTTATCTTATTGCAGCTCTGATTATTCCCGAGGAGCCTTAAAATATTGATTTTCGGCAGGCGAATTATTCTCTGTTTAACTAAGTTCAGATTAACAGAAATTTTCCGAAAAAACATTTGACAACAGTTGATTGTTGTGATATAATCCTATATGCCGCATATTCGGGGCGGGTGACTTATGCCCAAAAACAGATTTAATCTGTGCCTCCGGTAACCCACTTATAAGAGTTACAGAATAGCGAGTCTTAAAGAAAAGGAATGAAAATCCGATGTACGCAATTATCGAAACAGGCGGCAAGCAGTATAAGGTTGAAGCCGGCGATGTAATTTACATCGAAAAGCTTGGCGCAGAAGAAGCAAGCGAATACACCTTTGACAAGGTTATCGCAGTTGGAACCGACGACGGTATCACCGTTGGCGCTCCCTATGTAGCAGGAGCAAGCGTTTCCGCAAAGATTGTCAAGAATGGCAAGGCAAAGAAGATCACAGTTATGACCTACAAGCCCAAGAAGAACTCAAAGAGAAAGCTTGGTCACAGACAGCCTTTCACCAAGGTTGAAATCTCTGCAATCAACGCATAAGAATTTTTACCATGATTAGGGTTAAATTCTTAATCGGTAACAATCAACTCACAGGCTTTGAAATCAGAGGTCACGCAATGTTTGCCGAAAGCGGCAGCGATGTTGTGTGCGCGGCGGTTTCTTCGGCAGCTTTTATGGCGGCTAACACAATAACCGAAATCATCGGAGCAAATGCCGATGCAAGCGCAGAAGACGGAATGATGCGTGTTATTCTCAGTCAGGCGGATGAGCAAGCCGTGACGGTACTCAGAGGTCTGGAGCTTCATTTAACGGAGCTTTCAAAGCAGTATCCCGAAAACATTAAAATAATCTACGGAGGTGTAAAGTAATGCTTAAGATAAATGTACAGCTTTTCGCTCATAAGAAAGGTATGGGTTCAACCCGTAACGGCCGTGATTCAGAGTCAAAGAGACTCGGTGCTAAGAGAGCTGACGGTCAGTTTGTTCTTGCAGGTAACATCCTTGTAAAGCAGAGAGGTACTCACATCCATCCCGGCAACAACGTCGGCAGAGGTTCAGATGACACTCTCTTCGCACTCATCGACGGAACAGTTAAGTTCGAGCGTATGGGTAAGGATCGCAAGAAGGTAAGCGTTTACGCTGTTGAGCAGTAATTACTGAAAATGATAAAGACCACGGTCAATCGACTGTGGTCTTTTTTGTATATGCCCTACAAATTATTTATGAAGTACAAAATATGATGAGTATTCCGTTCCGTCGTGTCCAATTAAATATTCATCTGACAGAGCAAAACCGAGTTCGCTTAAAGCTGAGATTCTTTCTTTTGCTTCGGGTATTGCTTTTGTTGCAATTTTATTGCAATGAAACAGTTTGAAAGTTGGAGCAAGAATTGGCGATAAAATATTTATAATCTTATCTTTACTTTCAAAATCGCTTCTCAAATCCAATCTCAGCAAGCCGCATTTTGTGAAATAATCTTTAGCTTTTCTGTTGAAAAGTTCGATTGTTCCAACAGCTTCATTGCTTGATTTATCAATGATTGACCAGCGGACAAAGCCTTTTCTCTCGTATTCAAAAAACCAATATCGGATTGCTTCAAGCATTCTTTCTTCGCTTGTGTAATAAAAGTCATCTCCGCTGCAGTTATCGCTGTTAAAGAACGGAGCAGATTCTTTGTCAGAATAAACTTTCAATAAGTCCGAGCAGTCAGATTCAGAAACGAAACGCAACAGAAAGTGTTCGTTTTCAAATTGAGGGCAGGATTTGTAGATATCCATAATTTTTTCCTTTCAATTTATAAAGCATCATCTGGCGATGCGGCATGGTTTTAATATTGCCTTCGGCAATCACCTCATCACCGTCTATGACGGAGCTTCCCCTCAAGGGGAAGCCGAAATAACAACTTTCTTTATGATTTTTAATTTCATTTAGTTGCAGTCTGTCTCGCCTTCTCCTCGAGGAGAAGGTGTCACGTAGTGACGGATGAGGTGGGTTGCGTAAGCAACAGAAACTTATGCAGGATTTATGGTTAAGGTGAGGAGATAACTTCTCTTTGAACAAGATAGTTAAATATATCTTGGCATACACTTTCAAAACTTTTGTTTACATCATCGTTTGAATATCTTAATACGGTAAATCCTTTTGACGATAAATAAGCGTCTCGTACTTCATCTTTTACTTTTCCCTCGTCAAGATAATGTTGTGTTCCGTCGATTTCTATAACCAAATTTGCGCTTGCGCAATAAAAATCGACTATGTAATTGTTGATTATTTTTTGTCTGTGAAATGTAACGGGTAATTCTTTAAGAAAATCATACCATAGGCGTCTTTCTTCTTTGGTCATATTTTTTCGTAAAGTCTGTGAATTACGGGTTAATTTTTTGCTGTGTATTGTATTCAAAAAATCAGTCCTTATGTTAAGCCTTCCCTTGAGGGGGAGGTGTCGTATAGCGACGGATCCGGTGATTGCTGTAAGGCTATTATTTTGTGTGTTTATTTGTTCAAAACCTCTTTAAGATACATACCCGTATAGGATTTTTTGCATTTTGCAACTTCTTCAGGTGTGCCCTGAGCAACGATTTCGCCGCCGCCATTGCCGCCCTCGGGGCCGAGGTCGATTATATGGTCGGATACCTTTATGACATCAAGGTTATGCTCGATAACGATGACCGTGTTGCCCTTGTCAACAAATCTCTGAAGCACCTCAATCAGTCTGTGAACATCGGCGGTGTGAAGCCCCGTTGTAGGCTCGTCAAGAATATAAACCGTTCTGCCCGTCGAAATCTTGGAAAGCTCGGTTGCAAGCTTCACTCTCTGTGCTTCGCCGCCCGAAAGGGTTGTTGCGGGCTGACCGATTTTGATATATCCCAGACCAACGTCATAAAGAGTTTTGATTTTGCGGTGAATTTTCGGAATGCTTTCAAAGAAATTCATGCCTTCTTCAACCGTCATTTCGAGAACATCGTGGATGGTTTTGCCTTTGTATTTTACTTCAAGCGTTTCTCTGTTATATCTCTTGCCGCCGCAGACTTCACACGGCACATAGATATCACTCATAAAGTGCATTTCGATTTTGACTATGCCGTCGCCCTGGCAAGCCTCGCATCTGCCGCCCTTGACGTTGAATGAAAATCTGCTTGATTTGTAGCCTTTTTTCTTTGCGTCAACCGTTGATGCAAAAAGTTCACGGATATCGTTGAAAACACCCGTATAGGTTGCGGGGTTTGAACGGGGAGTGCGCCCGATGGGAGACTGGTCGATATTGATAACCTTATCAAGATGCTCTGTGCCTGTGATTCTGTCGTGGGCGCCGGGCTTTTTCTTTGCACCGTTGAGTTCGGTTGCAAGATATTTGTTGAGAATTTCGTTGATAAGCGAGGATTTGCCGGAGCCGGAAACACCCGTTACGCTGATGAATTTTCCGAGAGGAAATTCAACATCTATATTTTTCAGATTGTTTTCTTTTGCACCGTATACAACGAGCGATTTGCCGTTGCCTTCTCTTCGCTTTTCGGGTAGCGGAATAAACTTTTTGCCGCTGAGGTATTGACCTGTGATTGAATTTTCGCAATTAATAATGTCGTTTATGTCACCGCAGCAAACGATTTCGCCACCGTGAATGCCTGCGCCGGGTCCGACATCGACAATGTAGTCTGCCGCAAGCATTGTTTCTTCGTCGTGTTCAACAACAATCAAAGTGTTGCCGAGGTCGCGAAGCTCCTGCAAAGTCTTGAGAAGCTTTGAATTGTCACGCTGATGCAGACCTATACTCGGCTCGTCAAGTATATAAAGGACTCCCATGAGAGATGAGCCGATCTGAGTTGCGAGGCGGATTCTCTGCGCCTCACCGCCCGAAAGGGTTGCGGATGAGCGGGCAAGATTGAGATAGTTCAGACCGACGCTTGAAAGGAAATTCAGCCTGCTTCTTATTTCTTTTATAATCTGCTCTGCAATCATTTTATCTCTTTCGCTGAGATTGAGCTCGTCAAGGAATCTGATTTCTTCATCAATGGATTTGTTGACGAATTCATCGATATTGATGCCGCCGACGGTAACGCCGAGCGATTCTTTGCGAAGTCTTGCACCGCCGCATTCGGGGCATTTTACGGTTGCCATATAGCCTTCGATTTCGTTTCTTGAATACTCGCTTGTGGTTTCTCTGTAACGGCGCTCAAGGTTGTTGATGACGCCCTCAAAATCGGTCATATATGTGCCGCTTCCGTATTCGCTTTTGCGTTCGAGTTTTATTTTTTTGCCGCCCGTGCCGTAGAAAACGATATCTTTTGCTTTCTTCGGCAAATCCTTGAACGGAGTGTCGAGCGAAAAATCATAGGCGTTTGCGATTCCCTCGTAGTACATCTGTGCGATCGTACCGCCGTCGCTTGCAGACCAACCGCTTGCTTTTATTGCACCCTCGCGGATTGAAAGCGAGTCATCGGGCACAACCATTTTGGGGTCGACCTTCATAAGCACGCTCAGACCCGAGCAATTCGGACAGGCACCGAAAGGATTGTTGAATGAAAACGAGCGTGGCTCGAGCTCTTCGATGCTCACTCCGTGTTCGGGGCAGGCATAGTTGAGCGAATAAAGCATCTCTTCGCCGCCGATAACATCGATGAGAAGCAGACCGTCTGTAAGGCTTGTTGCCGTTTCGATTGAATCGGCAAGTCTTGAACGGATGCCGTCTTTGATAACAAGGCGGTCAACGATGACCTCGATGTTGTGTTTTATATTCTTTTCAAGCTTGATTTCTTCGGATAAATCATAGGTTATGCCGTCGACACGCACTCTTGCAAAACCGCTCTTGCGGATTGAGTCAAGTTCTTTGACGTATTCACCCTTTTTGCCTCTTGCGATGGGCGCCATAACCTGAATTTTTGTACCTTCCTCCAGCGAAAGCACCTGAACGGTGATGTCGTCAACTGTCTGTCTGCTTATTTCTCTGCCGCATTCGGGGCAATGGGGTATTCCGATTCTTGCGTAAAGCAGACGCAGATAGTCATAAATCTCCGTGACCGTGCCGACGGTTGAACGGGGATTTTTAGAGGTTGTTTTCTGGTCGATTGAAATAGCGGGGGAGAGCCCCTCAATGCTTTCAACGTTGGGTTTTTCCATCTGACCGAGGAACTGTCTTGCGTATGATGAAAGAGATTCGACATATCTTCTCTGACCCTCGGCATAGATTGTGTCAAAGGCGAGAGAGGATTTTCCCGAACCCGAAAGACCCGTGAAAACAACGAGCTTGTCACGGGGGATTGTTATATCAACATTTTTAAGGTTGTGCTCTTTTGCACCCTTAACGGTTAAATTTTTTACAGCCATCTGTTATTTACCTCTTCTGAGCTTTTCAATGCGGTCGCGAAGATATGCCGCATGTTCAAATTCGAGAATTTTCGCCGCCGCTTTCATTTCGGCAGTCAGTTTGACAATCATTGCCTCACGTTCCTGACGGCTCATCTTTGAGATTGCCTTTTCTTCGTCACTCTTGGCGGATATTTCAATTATTTCACGGACATCCTTGACGATTGTTTTTGGGGTAATGCCGTGTTCTTCGTTATATTTCATCTGCTTTTCACGGCGGCGCACGGTTTCGGTTATCGCTCTTTCCATTGACGGAGTAACGTTATCCGCATACATAATAACCGTGCCGTCGGGATTACGTGCCGCTCTGCCGATGGTCTGAATGAGCGAAGTTTCGGAACGCAGGAAGCCTTCTTTATCGGCATCGAGAATTGCAACAAGCGAAACCTCGGGAATATCGAGACCCTCACGCAAAAGGTTGATTCCGATGAGAACATCGAAATCGCCCAGACGCAGACCACGGATTATTTCCATTCGCTCAATCGTATCTATGTCGTGGTGCATATATCGGACCTTGATGTCAAGATTTTCGAGATAATCGGTCAGATCCTCTGCCATACGCTTGGTAAGTGTTGTTACGAGCACACGCTCGCCCTTTGCGGTTCTTGCGTTGATTTCTGAAACGAGGTCGTCTATCTGACCTTCTGTGGGGCGCACGGAAATTTCGGGGTCAAGCAGACCTGTCGGTCTGATGACTTGCTCTGCAATCTGTGCGCTTTTGTCTTTTTCGAATTCACCCGGCGTTGCGCTTACAAAAATTTTCTGTCCCGTTTTTTCGTAAAATTCATCAAAAGTAAGAGGCCTGTTGTCATAAGCTGAGGGCAAACGGAATCCGAATTCAATCAAGCTTTCTTTTCTTGCTTTGTCTCCGCCGTACATCGCTCTCACCTGCGGCAGAGTTACGTGGGATTCATCCACAAAAAGCAGATAGTCATCGGGAAAATAATCGAGAAGCGTAAACGGCGATGACCCCGCAGGTCTGCCCGACATAATTCTTGAATAGTTTTCGATTCCTTTGCAGAATCCCGTTTCACGGAGCATTTCTATATCATATTCCGTGCGCTGGCGGATTCTCTGAGCCTCGAGAAGCTTGCCGTTTTCTTCGAAAAACTTTACTCTGTCGAGCATTTCACCGTAAATCTGCGTTATTGAGCGTTCCATCTTTTCGGGGGCGATAACATAGTGGGATGCTGGATAAATCGCAGCGTGTGAAAGCACGCTTTTGACCTGACCCGTAAGGGCGTTGATTTCGCTTATTCTGTCGATTTCGTCACCGAAAAACTCGACTCTGATTCCGTTTTCGTTCGAGTAAACGGGAAAAATTTCAACAACGTCGCCTCTGACACGGAATTTGTTTCGGCTGAAGTCAATGTCGTTTCTTTCATATTGAATCGAAACTAATT